>JADHLJ010000184.1 GCA_016780745.1 Alphaproteobacteria bacterium
TCGTCACCTCGTCGATGCCGGGATGCTTCAACGCCTCGCGGGCCATGCCGCCATCGCCCCCGCCGATGATCAGAACCCGCGTGGCCGCGCCATGCGCCAGGATCGGCACGTGACTCAGCATCTCGTGATAGATGAACTCATCGCCCTCGGTGGTCTGAACCACGCCATCCAGCGCCAACACCCGGCCGAAGACCCGGTTCTCGAAGATCACCAGATCCTGGTGCTCGGTCTTCTCGCGGAACAACACCCGGTCCATGGAGAGCCGCTGGGACAAACCCGGATGCAGCTGTTCCTCGAACCAATCAGTCACGCCACCACGCCACGCTTGTGATCACCGACCTGAACCGAGCTTGGCTCGAAAGCCTGTTTCAGCACGGGGATCGCGTTATGAGGCTCGGCGTCACCGCACATGAAAACATCAAGCGCGGCATAGTCCCGCTCGGGCCAGGTGTGAATGCTGATATGCGATTCCGCCAGCACCGCGACTCCCGACACCCCACCATTGGGCGTGAAGTGATGCAAGTGAATGTGAAGGAGCGTCGCTCCGGCGGCGATAACGGCCTCACGCAAGGTGGCCTCGATATGGTCCAGCTCATCGAGCCGCGAGGCGCCCCAGAGGTCGATGATCAGATGCGTGCCCGCGAAGACCATGCCGTCCTTCTCGACGAAGTGATCAGCTTGGGCGTCCTCGATGGCGCGCGCCGGCAACGCGACGATATTCGCGCTGTCCTGATAGTTCGTGCTTTCGGCGGCGGCCGCCTCGGCGTGTTCGGAAATGGATCTGCTCGGCTGAGTGTCCGAGACTATCCCCAAATCAGTGAAAGCGACGGATTCCTTCATCACTCCCTCCCAACCAATGGATGTCCCAGCACCCCGTCGCATCCCGCTTGCCTTAACGTACCGATGGGCGGAATGGTCTGGCGTGACTTATGGTGTCGAGGGTCGTGGCGCGCCAGCCCGTAGGATGTATTTCCGCCGACAACCCTAGTGAAATTCCCAGTGAAATTCGGTGTCTTCACCTCCCGAAAGAACGAAACGACCGAAACGGTGACCTCTTTGCGAGAGCACTGTCCGGCCGATGCGTTGGGCGCGCACTATCGTCGCGAGCGCCATTGGCGTCAAGCGATAATCATGAGAATTCGACGTCAATTTCCAGCGCCCGTAATGCGCCGTTTTCAGCTTTCCGAACCACTGTTCAAACGCCGCGCCTGACGCCGTGTCACACGTCGGCGGTCGACACCCGCCTCGGCCTGACGTTCGCGCAGGGCCAGCAATACCTCACGCTTCTGGTCATCGTCATAGCGCGACCAATGCGCGACTTCACGCAAGGTGCGGAAACAACCCAGGCAGAACTTGGTCTTGGCATTGATCTGGCAAACCCCGACACAGGGCGAGGTCAACGGAAAGTCGGCGTCCATCGCGGGTCTCCAATGGCTTCGAGAGAGCTATATCCGGCGACAACGCAATGAGGGCAAGAAAAAACGGCGCGGTGAAGTTCACCAGCGCCGTTCAATCCGTGCCACGTTGCCGCGGTGCTTGAAACCGATCAGGCGGCCTCGTTGACCTCGCCCTCATAGCCCGCGACCAGAGTGGTGAACTGCTCCATGACCTGTCCGATCACCTCGGAACCGGTTCCGGAAACCAGATTGCCCGAAACCACGACATCCTCGTCTTGCCAATCCGCGCCGGCCTCGACCATGGCGTCGCGGATCAAGGCGGAGCCCGTTACAACGCGGCCCGAGGCATCCTCGGAAGCAATCGTCAGTTTCGCGCCGTCACCGATCAGCGCGGTCGGCATATCGGCCCGCAGGAATGCCTTGAGAATGCGCTTGGCATGGGGATCCTCGGCCATCTTCTCGACGCTGCGAATGCCGCCGGGAACGATCAAGCCGTCATAATCAACGGCCAGCGTATCCGCGAGATCCGCGTCGACCGGAAAGAAATGACCCCAGCCACCGTCATACCAACCGTTCACCAGGCCATTGGCCCGCGAGACGACGGTGACCTTGGCACCCGCCTCGATCAGACGCTTTTGCGGTTCCGTAAACTCAATCTCGTCAAATCCATTCGCGACCATCAAGGCGATCGTTCTTCCAATCAACGGCTTGTCATTCATATTATTCTCCAATCTCGGGTTTCAACGGTCTCGCCGAACCCACTCGGTTACGCGCCGATCGGAAAAGCTCCGATCCAGGCGAGATCACCGAGAGGCGCCCCATGTCACGGACATTTCCAACAACCCCGGCGCGAAACGGCCCGACCTGCGAGGTCGGGGCCAATGGGCGCGCTGTGATTTCGAGGAATCCGGGCAACAGGCTCGGCAAATTCTTTGGGCGCGGAAAGCGAATTTGGTCAGTGCCGATGACCTAACCCGAGACAGCGTTAATTTCAAGCCCCTTGGCGATAACAATCATGCCTTCGCGGGCGCGACCGGTTGTCGCGGCGTGGCTCGACTATTCGTGGAGAGATGGAGCGGGTGAGGGGAATCGAACCCCCGTATTCAGCTTGGGAAGCTGATGTTCTACCATTGAACTACACCCGCGACAGGATAGCATTGGTCCAGCGGACACTAGCGGCAAGCGCGGGAGTGAGCAAGGTTGGATTTTCATCGGCCGACGTCATCTCATCGGCTGAAACACACGGAAATCTCATCCGGTTTCCACCACCGACCACTCCCCGCGCATAAGGTATCCCACCGCCGGATTCCGAAAGTGGTATGATCCTTGCGAGTTGAATTTCGGCACGGACCAGATATGAGAATGCAAGACAATGTCGATCACCACCAGCGCCGATAGCATCAGTAGCGCCACGGAGGCTCCAGGCTCGACCCTCACCTCGGATGGCGGCACGCTGACGATTAACTCGGGGACGCTGTCTTCCGGGAACTTGGCGGGTATCGAGGGCCGCGGCTACACCAACATAACCCTTTCCTCCAACGCCGCGCATGTCGTGGATTTCGATGGCGCCTACGCGATCAGCAATACATCGACCGTCTCGATCGTCTTTACCAGCACGGTCGGTGTAAACGTCAGCGGTGCCGGCCTGCTCGGCTCCGGCAATCGACTGTCGGTCGTGGGCACCTCGACCACCGATACAATATCCGGTAGTCCGGACGCGGACACGTTATCGGGCGGCGAAGGAAATGACAGCCTTTACGGCGGCTCCGGTGTCGGCACGGACAGCTTAATTGCCGGCGGTGGCGACGATATCGTGTATGGCAATCAAGGAGCCGATACCATCAGCGGTGGCTCCGGCGGCGATACCTTGTTCGGCGGCCAAGGCTTGGATGTCCTCCTTGGCGGCGATGACAACGACCTGATTTACGCCGGCATCGGAAACGATATCGTCAATGGCGGCAGCGGGGTCGATACACTGATCGGGGCCGAGGGCGACGACTCCCTGATCGGCGGCGACGGAAACGACATCATCTATGGAAATTTCGGCGCGGACACGCTGAGCGGCGGAAGCGGAACCGATCAATTGTTCGGCGGCGCGTCCAACGACTCTCTCGTCGGCGGCGAGGGAGAAGACGTCCTCTACGGAAACTTGGGGCATGACTCACTAGCCGGAGGAGGCTCCTCGGACACGCTCTTCGGCGGCAGCGGCAATGATTCCTTGGCCGGCGGCGGCTTCGGCGATGTCATTTACGGCAATCAGGGGGCCGATACGATTTCCGGCGGCGAAGACGGAGATCGCCTCTATGGTGGCGCCTCAACCGATCTGATCTCCGGTGGCGTGGGAGAAGATCTGCTATTCGGCAATGCCGGCGCCGATACCCTAAGCGGCGGTGCCGATAACGACGGATTGGCCGGCGGCGAGGACACGGATTCACTGTTCGGCAATGACGGCACGGATCTGATCTATGGCAATGCCGGCGCGGACACGATCTCCGGCGGCGCGGGGTCGGACCTGCTTTATGGCGGCACCGACAACGATCTGATCAGCGGCGGAGCCGATAACGACACGGTTTGGGGTAATCTTGGAAACGATACGCTGGTTGGAGGTACCGGGACCGATCAGTTTAATTTGCGCGGAAATTTCGGAGCCGACACGATTTCGGATTTCAGCGCGAGCGAAGGCGACAGGATCGTGGTCGATACCGGGGTAACGCTGACCTACACGGACCAAACCTCAAGCACCCGGGTCGATTTCAGTACCGGTGATTCCGTGGTTTTAGTTCATACGGATTTCACATTCGCGAATGTCAGCAGCGGCGCCTTTTTCGACTTTGTCTAAGAAATCATATCCCCGATCCAGACGATCATATTAGCAGGCATATTAGCAGGGATATTCGCGGGCGCTTGATCTCACTCGCGGCCGACGGTGGCGGAGCACATATCACCATGTCGTGATCCGGCGGAAATGCCTGGTCCAATTCCCCACAACTTGGAGAAGTACCGGCGGTTTGCTGTGGACATTGCCGCCCGCGCCCTTACATAACGAGGCACGCTGGCTTCTGGGCGGGGGCGAGGCGAAACAATGGTCGGCTGGGAGTGGCGGCGGTGTATCACCAGATCACGAATTCCATCAAGGTGACGGTCAACCCCGTTTATCTCGAGGACCAATCTTCCCCCACAGAGGAGCACTACGTCTGGGCCTATCAGGTGACGATCGAGAACCTCGGAGACGAAACAGTTCAGTTGCGTAACCGAACTTGGGCCATCACTGACGCGAGTGGACATACTCAAGAGGTACGCGGCCCTGGCGTGGTGGGCGAGCAACCGATCCTCGAGCCAGGCGATAGTTTTGAATACACGAGCGGCACGCCGCTAAAAACGCCATCCGGCCTGATGGTTGGCTCCTATGAGATGGAAAGCGAGGGAGGCACTCGGTTTGACGTTCCGGTCCCCGCGTTTTCCTTGGATAGCCCACACCAATCCGTCCGCCTCAACTGAGCGGGCGAGAGACCGCATTCGCACCGACCGCGACCGTCGCGTGACCCGGAGCAACCCAGAACAACAGCCACGATTTGCCTAAGACGGCCCGGGCTGCGAAGATGAACCAGCGACGTAATTCGCGAAGAGGAACACAAAATGGCGCCAGATAATCACGGCTCCGCCGAAAATAAATCGCGCGCCCGGTTCGAGGCGCTGACGGCGGCACGGCCGAACCGGGAGGACGCCGAGGCGGCGGTCCGCACTCTGATCCAATGGATCGGCGAGGACCCGGATCGCGAGGGTCTACTCGACACCCCCAAGCGCGTGGTCAGGGCCTATGAAGAGCTGTTCGGCGGCTATTGGGAGGATCCGACGGCGATCCTGGAGCGGACCTTCGAGGAAACCGAACAATACGAGGAAATGGTGCTGTTGCGCGATATCCGGCTTGAGTCCTTTTGCGAGCATCATATTCTGCCGATTATCGGCAAGGTTCACATCGCATATGTCCCGGACGGTCGGGTGGTCGGCGTTAGCAAGCTCGCGCGGGTTCTGGAAGTCTACGCCAAGCGCATGCAGATTCAGGAAAAGCTGACCGCGCAAGTCGCCAACACGATCAACGATGTGCTGCGTCCCAAGGGAGTGGCGGTGGTTGTCGAGGCGGCGCACGAATGCATGACCACGCGCGGTGTTCACAAGCCCGGCGTGACGATGGTCACGAAGACGCTGCTCGGCTGCTTTCGGGATGACCCCGATGTGCGCAGGGAATTCATGAGCTTTGTCGGCAATCCCGGCTAGCTCACGAGCAACCCCACCTCCCCCCGGTTTCGAGGCGGTTCTGCTCGTCAACGGCGCCTGAATGGCCGTTTGGCTGGACTTGATCGGCGATTTATCCAATGATCACTCGGTTTTGAACGGCACGGATCGGAGCCATCTTGGTCGCGATCGGCCCAGTCCTCTTTATCATTGGCCTCCTGATGTCGGTGCTCGCGCTCGCCATGGGCTTGCCGGCGATCGCCGATTTGGCGACCGGGAACCCCGACTGGCAGGTCTTCGCGGGTTCGGCGGCGGTGTCGTTATTCGTCGGAGTCGGCCTGATGCTGACGACGCGAACCGGCATGCATACGCATCTCAATCTTCGTCAGGCGTTCCTGTTGACTACGATGAGTTGGGTTGCCGTGGCGATGGTGGGCGCCCTGCCCTTTGCTTTCTCGGAATTGGATCTTAGCGTTTCCGACGCGTTTTTTGAGTCCATGTCGGGTATCACGACCACCGGGTCGACGGTGATCGTGGGGTTGGATTTCGCGCCACCTGGCATCCTTCTGTGGCGAGCCTTGCTGCAGTGGCTCGGCGGGGTCGGCATCATTGTCATGGCCTTGGCGATGTTGCCGATGCTCAGCGTCGGCGGCATGCAGCTTTTTCAGACCGAGGCCGGCGATACACCAGACAAGGTTCTGCCAAGGGCGGCTCAGTTGGCGGGCGGCATTTTCGCCATCTATCTGCTGTTGACGGGCATTTGCGCGCTGGCGCTCTGGTTGGCGGGGATGCCCGGGTTCGACGCGATCGCTCATGCCATGACAACCATCGCGACCGGCGGCTACTCAACCAAGGATGGCTCGGTCGGGCACTTTCTTAATCCATCCGTGGAATGGATCATCGTCGTCGGAATGATCGTCGGCTCGCTGCCCTTCGTCTATTACCTAAGGGCGGTCCGCGGTGATTTGCGTCCTATCCTCCGGGATAGCCAGGTCCGGTGGTTCCTTATGGTTGTGCTGCTCTCGGTCGCCAGCATCACGGCCTGGATCTGGCTGGAGCGCGGTTTTGAGCCGGAAAATGCGATCCGCTACGGTGCCTTCAATGTCATATCCGTGCTGACCGGAACCGGCTACGCGACCTCGAATTTCGCGCTTTGGGGTGGTTTTCCGGTGATGCTGATGCTGTGCCTGATGTTCGTCGGTGGCTGCGCGGGATCGACCACATGTGGCATCAAGATCTTCCGTTTCCAGGTTTTGTACGCGACCGCGAAAGCCCAGTTGCAGCGTCTCCTGTCGCCGCATGGGGTATTCGTGCCGCACTACAACAAGGCGCCGATCCCCGACAACGTTTCCGACGCGGTCATGGGATTTTTCTTCCTCTACATCATCTGTTTCGGCGCGCTGGCGGCTGGATTGGCGGCCTTGGGGTTGGATTTCACCACCGCGATTTCCGGCGCCGCCACGGCAATAAGCAATGTCGGCCCGGGGCTGGGCGAGATCATCGGTCCGAACGGCACATTCAAGAACTTACCGGAATCCGCGAAATGGCTGCTTTCAGCGGGCATGTTGCTTGGTCGGCTGGAGCTGTTTACCGTGTTGATCCTGTTCTCGCCGGCGTTCTGGACCCGGTGACTTCCTCGCGAGACCATCATTCGACACCCACGTTACCCTTACCTGGAGCCACAAAGAGATGACCGATACCCTGACCAGTTCCATCGAATGGCTGGACCGACTGGTCGCTTTCGACACCACCTCCCGGCTGAGCAATCTTGAGCTTATCGATGATGTCCAAAAATATCTCGACGGCCTGGGAATTCCGACGCGTTTGACCCGAAACGAGGAAGGCACCAAGGCCAACCTCTGGGCGACCATCGGCCCCGAGGACAGGGGCGGCGTGGTGCTCTCCGGGCATACGGACGTGGTACCGGTCGATGGTCAGGATTGGAGTCGCGATCCCTTCAAGATGCACGAGGCCGACGGCAAGCTCTACGCGCGCGGCACCTCGGACATGAAGGGCTTCTGCGCCATTGCCCTGGCCTTGGCGCCGGAGATGAAGCGGCGAAACCTGAAGACTCCGATCCATTTCGCGTTTTCCTATGACGAGGAAGTCGGTTGTCTCGGGGTACGCCATCTGATCAAGGACGTCGTGGAAAACCTACCCCTGCCCCGCGCCGTCGTGGTCGGCGAACCAACCTCGATGAAGATCATCGGTGGTAACAAGGGCGGACGGGCCTTCCGGACAACCGTGCGCGGCGTGCCGGGCCATTCCAGCGAGCCGCATCGCGGCGCCAATTCGATCATGGCGGCTGCCCGGATCATCAGCTTCATCGAGGATCTGCAAGCCGAACTAGCGGACAACGCCGATCCCGATAGCCCCTTCGACCCGCCCTATACGACCTTCGATCTCGGCGTTATCGAGGGCGGCACCGCGAATAACATCATCCCGGAATTCACCCATTTCAACTGGGGCTATCGCGGCCTGCCCAACGAGGTTCCCGACGCCTTGGAGAACCGGGTCCGCGCGTTCATTGCCGAGACCGTGGAACCCAAGTTGAAGGCGATCGCCGGGCACGCGGGCGTGAAGACGGAGCTCCGCAACGTCACGCCGCCGCTGATGCCGGACACGGAATCCGCCGCCGAGCAGCTTATCCGCCATCTGACGGGACTGAACGAGTCCGGTACCGTGGCGTTTGGTACCGAGGCGGGGCTGTTTCAGCAGGCCGGTATCCCGGGCGTCATTTTCGGCCCCGGCTCGATCCAGCAAGCCCATCAACCCGATGAATTCATCGAGATTAGCCAAATGGCGGAATGCGTGACATTTGTCGGCAAGCTGATCGATTGGGCCGAAACCGGCGCGTGAACGGAGCGCACGCGACCGGTTATCAGTCCCCGCGGCGGGTTTTAACCCGCGGCCACCGAATAGATGTCCTTTACCTCGCCTGGCAGTGACATCTCGGCCCAGGTCTCGCCACCGTCGGTGGTCCCGAAGATCTCACCCTTGTAGCGGGCGCCGATATAAACCTGATTGGGATCGGAGGTGTGCAAGCCGATCGACATGATCGTGCCGTGTACCTGGACCTTGTCGAAGCGCTGCCAAGTCTCGCCCTTGTCGGTACTTCGGTAGACACCGCCGTCGTGGCTCGCGGCCGCTACCGATAGGGCCGAGTATAGCGTGTTCGGATCATGCGGCGAGGCCTTCACGTCGCGGCCATAGGTGGTCGGCGAGAAGCGTTTGATCTCCATATCCTGCCAGCTTTTGCCACCGTCGCGAGTGCGGAACAGTCCCATGCGGCAGGCAATGATCGGAGAGTCCGGATCGCCCTCGCTGATGGTGATCGCGTGGCCGTCCAGCATGCCCTCGGCATTGGTTTCCTTCTGGACAATCTGGCTGCGCAGATGCGGCAGGTCCGAGAGCCGGACCAGATCCTCCGTCAGATCCTCCCAGCTCTCGCCGCCATCGGTAGTGCGCATGGCGCCGGCGATCTCCAGGGCCGCGTAGATCTCGTTCGGATTGCCCGGACGCTGGGCCAGGCGCATCACCCGGGGCTGGAACGGCCCCTTGCAGCGCTCGGGGATTCCGGGGTTCGGCAGCTTGCGCCAACTCTCACCGCGATCATCCGAGCGATAGACATTGATTGGTGAGGCGCCGGCATACATGCGATCGGGATTGTCACTGGAAACCAGGAAGCTCCAGATCTGCATGCCACCATCGGGAAACGCCGCGCGGGTGAAGGTGGCGCCGTGATCCTTGCTTCGGAACACGCCATCCGACGTGCCGGCGAAGATGATGCTCGAGTCCTTGGGATGCACAAACACCGAGAAGGTCTCGAGATCACCAAAGACGTGGCTCCACTCGCCACCCGCGGTCGAACGGCGGAAAACACCGACTTTGCCGGTATCCTAGGATACCG
>JADHLJ010000185.1 GCA_016780745.1 Alphaproteobacteria bacterium
CGGATGCCGACACGGACATCGTCAAGCGATCGCCGCCGACAACTCCGCCGGCGGTATTCACGAGGACGACGGTCGTCGGATCTCCAGGCTCGGGGACGGGGCGCAGGAAGCGTATGGGAGAGTTCTGACGGAGGTCGCGGAGCCGTGTTTCAGGCCCCTGGAAACTGATCGAACCGGAGGCGTCGAAACGGGCCAGCGCGCCTTGCGGGGCCGCGACGCTCATACGCCAAACCCGAGGTGGCATGCCTCTTGGCGCGCGCGTTTCGCCGCCTGTTTCGCCGCCTGTTTCGCCTCGGTGCACAACACAAAAATTTTGTTCTCCGTCACGAATCCCATCAAACTGTATGGATCGCCGATGCGCAAGCGGGAAAAACCGAAAAAGGAGGCCGTCCCGTGTTCGTCCTCGTAATGATCGCCTGCATGACTTTCGATGGCCAAACGTCCTGTCAGGAATTTCAACGCCCTCATACCTTCGAGAGCGAAATATCCTGTGTCCGCGCGAGTGCGTTGGAAGAAGGTCGGTATTCCCGGCGCGGCGCCCGGCGCCCATGGTTGCGCTACTCCTGGAACTGTCGCGGCAACGATGAGGCCCAGATCCGGCACAATCGCGGCCGCGCGGCTGACTGACGCGCCCGTCATATGGTGAGGTGGCGACGAACATCGGCCTCGTCCAACTCATCGCGCGCTCCCTCGAGGATCACCGCGCCCCGATCCATGACGACAATGCGATCCGCGAGCGCGTGCGCGAAGTCGAAATACTGTTCCACCAAGACGACCGCCATGTCGCCTTTCTCGCGCAACGTTTCGATGACCCGCTGAATCAACTTGATGATCGACGGCTGGATCCCCTCGGTCGGCTCGTCGAGCAGCAAGACCTTGGGGCGCGTGACCAGGGCCCGCGCGATGGCCAATTGCTGTTGCTGACCGCCGGACAGATCACCGCCGCGCCGGGCGCGCATATCCCGCAGGACTGGAAAATACTCAAACAACTGTTCGGGAACCGCGCGATCCCCGCGCTTGAGGGTATCGAAGCCGGTTTGCAGATTTTCCTCGACGGTAAGCCGCGCGAAGATGTCTCGGCCCTGGGGGACATAGGCGATGCCGGCCCGCGCCCGATCATAGGTCGGCCGTCGGGTGATATCGTCGCCATCGAGAACCACCCGGCCCCGTTCAATCCGCTCGATCCCCATCACCGCGCGCAGAATGCTCGTCTTGCCGACGCCATTGCGCCCGAGGATACAGGTCACTTCTCCCGTCTTGGCGGAAAACCCGACATCCCGGACCGCCTGACTGGCACCGTAATAGAGGTCTACATTCTCGACCGTCAGCATTGTGCGATCATCCGCTTTACCGTCCCAAATAGACTTCGATTACCGCTTCGTTCCTTTGCACCGTGTCCAGGCTCCCGTCCGCCAGGACCGAGCCTTCGTGGAGCACCGTGACCGGGACGTCCAAGGCGCGCACGAACTCCATGTCATGCTCCACCACCACGACGGAGTGAGACTTGGCGATTGTGCGCAAGAGCGTTGCCGTCGCCTCGGTCTCGGCGTCGGTCATGCCGGCGACCGGCTCGTCGACGAGCAGCAGATCCGGGTCCTGCACCAGAAGCATGCCGATTTCGAGCCACTGTTTTTGGCCGTGACTAAGGCCGCCGGCGAGATCGTCGCGCAGGGCGGTAAGCCCGGTTACCTCGAGGACCTCCTCGATCCGCGCTCGATTGGCGGAGGACAGCGTGAAGGTGAACATCGCGCGAATACGGCGATTGGCCTTCAACGCCATCCAGAGGTTGTCCAGTACGGTGAGGGCTTCGAAAACGGTCGGTTTTTGGAATTTGCGCCCAATACCGAGATTGGCGATGCGCGGCTCGTCGAGCCGGGTTAGGTCGTGGTAATCGCGAAAGATGACCTTGCCCTGGTCCGGCCGGGTCTTACCCGTGATCACATCCATCATCGTGGTCTTGCCGGCGCCGTTCGGGCCGATCACCGCCCGCATCTCGCCCGACATGACCACGAAGGATAGGGCGTTGAGGGCCTTGAAACCGTCGAAGGACACGGAAACGTTGTCCAAGACCAGGATGGACTTGCCCGGCACCAGTTTTCCCGAGGGCGTCTCTGACGGGTCGATCATGACGCCGGGTCCCTTTCGGCAAGCTTGGGTTTGAGAGCGCCGCTATTGGCTCGCCGTCGCGCCAATTGGCCGCGAAGCCCGACAAGGCCGCGCGGCAGCGCCACGGTGACCAGCACGAACAATCCGCCAAGTAGGAACAGCCAGATCTCCGGCGCCAGCGCGGTGAAATAGGACTTAAGCGCATTGACCGAGATCGCGCCGAGCACCGCGCCATAGAGCGTGCCCCGCCCGCCCAAGGCGACCCAGACCACGATCTCGATGGATTTAAGCGGCGAGAACTCGCCTGGGTTGATGATGCCCACCTGCGGGACATAGAGCGCGCCGGCGATCCCGGCCAGCACCGCCGACACCGAGAAGACGAACAGCTTGTACATATCCGTGCGATAGCCGACGAACCGCGCCCGCGCCTCGGCGTCGCGGATGGCGATCAGAACCCGGCCCATCTTGCTGGCGACGATGAAGCGGCACAGCGCGAAGGCGCCGATAAGCGCCACTCCCGAAAAGACGAACAAGGTAATCCTGGTGGCGTTCGCCTGGAGGTTGAAGCCGAGAATATCCTTGAAGTCGGTCAGCCCGTTATTGCCGCCGAACCCCATGTCATTACGAAAGAAGGCCAGCATGAGCGCGTAAGTCATGGCCTGGCTGATGATCGAGAAATAGACGCCGCTCACCCGCGAGCGGAAGGCGAGCCAGCCAAACACGAAAGCAAGCAGTCCCGGCGCGACCACGACCATCGCGGCGGCGAACCAGAACATGTCGAAGCCCAGCCAGAACCATGGCAGTTCGGTCCAGTTCAGGAAGACCATGAAATCCGGCAGCTCCGGATGGCCATAGACGCCGCGTGGGCCGATCTCGCGCATCATATACATGCCTATCGCGTAACCACCGATGGCGAAGAAAGCGCCATGACCAAGGCTGAGAATTCCGCAAAACCCCCAGATCAGATCGACCGACAGGGCCAGGAGCGCGAAGCAAAGATATTTGCCAAACAGGCTCACCGCATAGGTCGGCACGTGAAAGGGCGAGTCCGGGGGCACCGCCACATTCAGGATCGGCACTAAGACCGTCAGAGCGATGATCGCCGCCAGGAACACTCGGGCGCCGGTGTCGTTTCCGAGCAATCTCAGGCTGATATTCGTCGCGGACACAGCGTCAGTTCTCCGCCGCTCGGCCCTTGAGCGCGAACATGCCGCTCGGGCGTTTTTGGATGAAAAGGATGATGAAGACGAGGATCAGAATCTTGCCCAGCACCGCGCCGGACCAGGGCTCCATCACCTTGTTGGCGATCCCCAACGTCATCGCGCCGAGCGTGGTGCCCCAGATATTGCCGACGCCGCCGAACACCACGACCATGAAACTGTCGACAATGTATTGCTGACCGAGATTGGGGCCGACATTGGTCAACTGGCTGAGCGCCACCCCCGCGATCCCGGCGATCCCGGACCCGAAGCCGAAGGTCAGGGCATCGACCCAATTGGTTCGAATGCCCATGGCCGAGGCCATCGCCCGGTTCTGGGTAACCGCCCGCATCCGCAACCCGAAGGACGAGTAGCGTAGCAGCGCCGCGATCATCAGCAGCAGAACGAAGGTGAAGATGATAATGGTGAGCCGGTTATAGGTCAGCGACAGCGCCGCGTTGACCTCAAGGGCGCCGCTCATCCAGTCCGGGGTGATCACCGAACGGTTCAGCGGCGAGAAGATCGACCGCACCGCCTGCTGCAGGACCAGACTGATCCCGAAGGTCGCCAGAAGCGTCTCCAGCGGCCGGCCATAAAGGAAGCGGATAACCGATCGCTCCAGGACCACACCGACGGCCCCCGAAACCAGGAAGGCGACGGGAACGGCGATGGCCAGCGAATATTCGATGGCGCCGGGAAAGACCTGTTGGATCACATAGGTCGTATAGGCGCCCAGCATGATCATCTCGCCATGGGCCATGTTGATCACGCCCATGACGCCGAAGGTAATGGCAAGGCCGATCGCGGCAAGCAGCAGCACCGAGCCAAGGCTCACGCCGAAGAACAGGGTCTCGAGCATGCCGTAGTAACGGCCGGACGCCTCGGTCGCGGCCAGTGTTTCGGTCGCGAGCGCGCGGATCTCCGCGTCCGGCTCGTTAGCCGCCTGGGACAAGGTTCCCAGGACGACCATGACTTCCCGGTCGAGCACGCCTTCCAGCGCCGAGATCGCGGCGAGCCGGGCGCTCTTCTCTCCGCCCTTGGCCTGGATCGCGGCGCGCGCCACCCCCATGACGGCGGCGACCTCGACTTCCTGTTCGCGCGCCAAGGCTCGATCCAGGGCCGGCAGAATTGTTGGATCAGCGTCCTTCACAAGCGCTTTAGCGGCGCTGGAGCGCGCGGCCGCGTCGCCGGAGGTCAAGGCCAAGGCCCCGATGGCGAGACGCAGCCGACCCCGCAGACGGTTGTTAACGGAAATCTTCTTGAGCTTGCGCTTCTTGACCACGCCGAGGGCCTCGCCCGACAGCGCGTCAAAAATCTCGAAGGAGCGCGCGGCCTTGACGCCGATGACAATGCGCTTGGTTGCTTTCTCCCGAAACAGCAAACCTTCCTGCATCGCCCTTAGCACCGGCAAGGCGGCTGGGTCCGCCAGGGCTTCCAGCGCCTCGATGGCCTTACCCTTGCCAGCGAAATTCTTCGCGTCCAACGCCTTGACGCGGTCTTCCAATTCACCCGCCGAGACAGGCGCGGGCGTGGCCATCGCGGCGGCCAAAACCACCAGCAGGCCGGCGAGAAAGGTTCGAATGAAATTCATTTAAGTCCGGTCCAGCGTAAGGCCGGCCACGCGCGAGATACCCTTCGTGCGCGGCCGGCCCGACAGCCTCCCCCTCGGATTAGTAGTTCTGACCGGAGCACTTGCCCGTATCGATGTTGAAGTTTCCGCAGGTAATCGGAGCGGTCCAATCCGCGACGATCCTGGCGCTATCGGGGAGGAAATCGGTCCACGCGTCACCGATCACGCCGCCCGGGGTCTGCCACACGGTCTCGAACTGACCGTCGGACTGGATCTCGCCGATCAGCACCGGCTTGGTCAGGTGGTGGTTGGTGTTCATCACCGCCACGCCGCCGGTCAGGTTCGGATAGGTGATGCCGTACATCGCCGAGCGCACGGTATCGACATCCGTCGTGCCGGATTTCTCGACCGCCTTCACCCACATGTTGAAGCCGATGTAGTGGGCTTCCATCGGGTCGTTGGTCACGCGCTTCTCGTCTTTGATGAAGGCGTGCCACTTGGCGATGAAGTCCTCGTTGACCTCGGCGTCGGCGCTCATGAAGTAGTTCCAGGCCGCGAGATGACCGACCAGCGGCGCCGTGTCGATGCCCGAAAGTTCTTCCTCGCCGACCGAGAACGCGACGACGGGAATATCCTCGGCCTTGATGCCCTGGTTGCCGAGCTCCTTGTAGAACGGCACGTTGGCGTCACCGTTGATCGTCGAGACAACGGCGGTTTTCTTGCCCGCCGCGCCGAAGGACTTGATGTCCGAGACGATGGTTTGCCAATCCGAATGCCCGAATGGCGTGTAGTTGATCATGATGTCCTCGGCGGCCACGCCCTTGGTCTTGAGGTAGCTCTCGAGGATCTTGTTGGTGGTGCGCGGATAGACGTAGTCGGTGCCGGCGAGCACCCAACGCTGGATGCCCTGGTCCATCAAGTAATCGACGGCCGGGATGGCTTGCTGGTTCGGCGCCGCGCCGGTGTAGAAGACGTTCTTGGAACTTTCCTCGCCCTCGTACTGGACCGGATAGAACAGCAAGCCGTTCAGTTCCTCGATAACCGGCAGGACCGATTTACGCGAAACCGAGGTCCAGTTACCGAACACCACGTCGACCTTGTGAACCTCAAGCAGTTCGCGGGCCTTCTCGGCGAAGAGCGGCCAGTCCGAAGCGGGGTCAACGACGACCGCCTCGAGTTTCTTGCCGAGAACGCCGCCCTTCTTGTTCTGCTCCTCGACCAACATCAGGACGGTGTCCTTCAGCGTGGTCTCGCTTATCGCCATGGTGCCGGACAGCGAGTGCAGCACGCCGACCTTGATCGTGTCGGCGGCCATCGCCGTGACCGCGAACCCAAATGTCGCGGCCGCCGTGGCCATCCCCAAAATTGTCTTGCCTTGCATTGCGAAACCTCCATCGCGTGAATTGTGCACTGCAAAACACAAGATCCGTGCCAGTTCGGGAAATGGCGGAATTCCGGCGTTTCCCGCATAAAAGGTAGATCTTCACAAAACGGAAACGGTCAAATTGTGAGCACTAAATCAATCGCGCTGAAAATTTAGGCGCAACAACACAACAGCCACATCATTGCCCAGCCTCCATTGTTCAGCCCGCACGGCAAGTACTGTCGGAGAGATTGTCGACCCGCCGCGCGCCGCGCCAACTTTGAACTCTGAAACGCGCCTTGGAACCGGGCTAGACAAGGGCTTTGACAGTTGTTCTAGCGTTTCCGTTTCGCGACAATCACAAGGACAGGTTGGTAGGCGCGGAAGTTTTCAGGCCAATCGAGGACTGTTAACCATCAGTCAAAATCGTAGTGGCCACCCTCGCCGTTGTCTCGCTTGTGTTTTTGAAGGACCAGTGACCGGCCTCAATCTCGATACGGACCAGATAACGCGGACCATCCCCGGCGGGCGGGCAAGTTTAATCCTGTTTGGCGTGCAACCCGCGCCCAAGAACTCGAATTAATTGGTAAGGATCGTTTGACCCAAACTTTTGTTATACGGATAGTTTGGCCGTCAGTGGGCTTGTTCGTGGGCTAAGGTGTTTCACATTCGAACCACCAGACACGGGCGGAAAAGAGCGGTATATGCCAAGGAATACACCTAATGATCATACCCGCCTTGACGCGGCCGCCAGAGCAGCCTGGCTCTACTACGTGGCCGAGAACACTCAGGACGAAATTGCCGAGAAAATGGGGGGTTCTCGGCCAGCACCGATCGACACAGCGCAAGATCCCGCGAGGCAGACCAGACGAGGACGAGTTCACCAAGGAGTGCCTGGCATTGCCGACGGAGCGAAGGCTGAGAAGCGATGATGTCCTGGCCTGTCGTACCGATCTCTTCACCAAGCATGGCCCGCCGGATCACATCCGATCGGATAATCCTTGCCCGACAGGGCATGCTTTGCATGCCTGAGAGGGAGCCCAGAGTTCGTCGCCACGGCGGTCAGGGAATGGCTCGCCAAGGTCGGCGTGAAGACCTTGTACATCGTGCCGGGATCGCCTTGGGAGAACGGATACAACGAGAGCTTTAACGGCAAGCTTCGCGGCGAGCTGCTCAACACGGAAATCTTCTACAACCTTCGTGAAGCCCAGATACTGATCGACCGGTGGCGACACCACGACAACACCAAGCGACCCCACTCCGCGCTCCGGTATCGTCCACCGGCACCCGAAGCAATCTTGCCTCGCCCTGATCCGTCGGCCTACGCTACGCTCCGACCGCCGCATCAGGGCGATCACAGTCGCCTGATTCTCTCATAGCAGGTGGACCACTTAATCCAGGCCGGTCAGTCGATCAGGCCTGTTTACCGGCGTCTCCCGAGATATGCTGGGGGAACGTCTGCACGCACAGCTTGAGACCGAGGGAGTCGCCACGCGATATCTGGTGCGGTCGGGAAATCTAACCACGATAAGTCTGGTCGGCGTCGACGAGGCCGGTCATCCGAGTTACGTCTTCCATGGCCTCGGATCCGCCGATTGCAGCGTCCAGATCGAGGACATCCCCAAATTCGGCCCGGAAGTCCGCGGACTTCATTTTGGCTCTTACTCGCTGGTCAAGAAGCCCGCGGCGGATGCGTTCGAATCCCTACTTGCCAACGCGAATGGATATTTTGTTTCCTTGGACCCGAACGTTCGGCCAACGGTTGAACCAGATCTTGATATTTGGCGAAGCCGCCTGGAGAACTACGCGCCGCGCGTGGATTTGATTACGGTGAGCGCGGAGGATCTCGGAACGCTCTATCCACGTCGGTCGAGGGAGTCATTGGCCGGGGAATGGTTGTCAAACGGCGTGCGATTGGTGGTGGTTACGAATGGTGGCGAGAAAGTCTGGGCCCGGACAAAACGCGGGGACGTTGTTCGCATCTCCCCCCCAACACGGATATTGTCGATACGGTCGGGGCCGGTGACATTTTCCAAGCCGCCCTGCTTTCAAAGCTGGTAATGGACGGAAACGGCTATCCAGGATCGGCGATTGACGCGCTTGAGGCGTCGAGCCTCGACAAATTGGTGACCTTCGCGATTTCCGCCGCGAGCGCGACTTGTAGTCGTCGCGGCGCCGATTTGCCTCGATTGAACGAGATTGTAGGTAGATCGAGGTAGAGTTTCTTAGGTTTGGTCACTTAATATTCAAGGAATGGGAATCAACCCAACTGTGAAAAATCCATACTCGTGATCCACACCGATTCGATCAAAGGGAGGTCTTCGATGAAATCACTACTCCTGGCGGCGCTCGTCGCCGCCATGCCATTCGCGGCCCAAGCAGGCCAGTCCGTTAGCTACACGGTCAACGGAGAAGCCTTCGAAGGGTATCAATCCAAGGCGGCGGGAACGTCCAAAGGGCTGGTGCTCGTGATCCATGATTGGGACGGCCTGACGGAATACGAAGTCAAGCGTACGGAGATGCTCGCGAAAATGGGCTATGACGCATTCGCCGTCGATCTTTATGGCAAGGGCAACCGGCCCGTGGAAACCGGGGCGAAGAAGGCTGAAACCGGGAAACTGTACAAGAATCGCGAGCGGATGCGGTCCCTAATTCTCGGCGGCCTCGGAGAAGCGCGCAAACTCAGCCCCGGCACGGCCGTGGTGATGGGGTATTGTTTTGGCGGAGCCGCGACACTGGAACTAGCCCGTTCAGGAGCCGCCGAGGATATCGCCGGCTACGCGACTTTCCACGGTGGATTAAAAACGCCGGAAGGTCAGGGGTACTCAGCTAAAACGCCGCCGCTGCTCATCGCGCATGGCGGCGCGGATGCGGCGATCTCCATGGATCAGGTGGCGGCACTGTCGAAAGAGTTGGAAGCCGCGGGCACGGCATATGAGATCCAAGTGTATTCCGGCGCGCCGCATGCGTTCACCGTGTTTGGCTCGGGCCGCTATCGCAAAATGGCTGACGAGCAGTCCTGGGATGCCTTCACTGATTTCCTGAAGACGAATCTCGGCGGCTCTTGAAACTTCAGAGGTAAGCCTGGAGCGTATCCGTCCGGTCTGACCGCTCTGCCGTGCTCCGGTAAATCGAGATAGTGTCCACTTATAGTAATGGACACTATCGGGGTTTTGGGTGGCGAAGCAGCGCAAGCGCCGGCACTGGAGCGACGACGAGAAGCGGATGA
>JADHLJ010000186.1 GCA_016780745.1 Alphaproteobacteria bacterium
GCGGCGCTGGCCAAGCATCTCGGCGCCGGCGCGGCGGCGGTGGATGACGCGGTCTCCTGGCTGGTCGAGTCCTTCGCCGGCGATCCGGCCCGCGCGGCGGCGGGCGCGGTGCCGTTCCTGGAGATGATGGGCCTGGTGGCCGGCGGCTGGATGTTGGCTCGAGGCGCGATCGAGGCCCGCCGGCAGCTCTCCGAGGGCGCCGGCGACGCGGCCTTCCTCGAGAGCAAGCTGATCACCGCGCAATTCTTCGCCGAGAGCCATCTTTCCCGCGCGCCCTCCTTGCTCGATCCGATCATCGGCGGCGGGGCCCTGGTCATGGCCCTGGACGAGGCGGCGTTTTAAAGCCGCCGCGGGCCCCGAGTCGTTGGGCCGAATAATCGTGATTTGATCACTCGCCGCCCCCGCCGCGACATCACGCGCCTTGTCGTTCGAACTGGTGTATGAGATCGCGGGTCAACCTCGCCCGGGACTCCCGCCTTGCAGCGCATTCAATTCCTCGTCGCGCGCCGACTGTCGTTCTTCTACGGCTGGGTCGTGCTGGCCTGCGCCTCCTGTGCCGCCTTCGCGCGCCAGGGGCCGGCGGTGGCGACGCTGACGATTTTTGTCGCGCCGATGACCATGGAGTTCGGCTGGTCATCCACCGAGATGTCAGGCGCGGTGGCGCTGGGCGGGATCCTGGCGGCGCTGACCACGCCGATGCTGGGCCCGCTGGTTGACAAGCATGGCGCGCGGGCGATGCTGTGTTCAGCGGTGCTGATCACCGGCGTCGCGGCGCTGCTGCTCTCGCAAACCAGTTCGTTGTTGATGTTCTATCTGTTCTTCTGCGTCGCGCGGATGAACTTCGCCGGGCCTTTTGATCTCGGGATCTATGGCGCGGTGAACTCCTGGTTCGTGCGCCGCCGGCCAATCGCCAATTCCATGGTGACCGCCGCCCTGATGATCGGCCTGACCTCAATGCCGTTGATCGCGCATTTCGCCATGCTCGGCGGCGACGAGGGCACGGTCGATTGGCGGGCCGGATGGATCGCGGTCGGCCTGACGGTTCTGATCGTCGGTTTCCTGCCGAGCTTCGTTCTGATGGCCCGCCGCCCCGAGGATATGGGCCTGCGCCCGGATGGCGACGCGGCACCGCTCGAGGGCGCGTCCGCCGCCGGGTCAAGCGAGGAACCCACCTTCACCCGCGCCGAGGCGATGCGCAGCCCGGCCTTCTGGACCCTGCTTGCCTTCACCGCGCTCGCCTATCCCGTCCAGGCGGGCGTCAGCCTGCATCAGGCACCGCATCTCCTGGAGCGCGGCCTCGATCCGACCATCGCCGCGACGGTGGTCAGCCTGTTCTCCGCCGTCACCGGGGTTTCGGGGTTTCTGTTTGGCATGTTCACCCGGCGGCTTGGCGTGCGCTTGATGCTGAGTCTCTCGGGCCTGGCCATGGCGGCGGGCTGCTCGTTGATCATCGTGGTGGACAGCGCGGCCAGCGCCTATCTCTCGGTGCTGGTCTTCGGGATCGGCCTCGGCGGCCTCTTGACCATTCCGCCGCTGGCCTGGGCCGATTATTTCGGGCGGCGCAGTTTTGGCGCGATCCGGGGCGTGGCGCTATCGGTGCAGGTCACCGCCCAGGCGACGGGGCCGATGATCTCGGCGATGCTGCGGGATTGGACCGGCGACTATGTCACCTCGCTTCAGGTCTTCGCCGGGCTTTCGGTGGCGGCGATGCTCGTCATCTGGGTCGCCCGTCCGCCTAGCCAGCCCTCAGTCGTGGAGTGACGAATCAAACGGCCGGAACTTGGTGGTCGACCAGCCGCCGTCGATGGTCAGGGTGTGACCGCTGATAAAGCTGGCCTCTTCCGAGCACAGAAACGCGATGCCGTTGGCGATGTCCCCCGGCGCGCCGACCCGGCCAAGCGGGGTTGAGTCGATCATCATGTCGCGGAAATAGGCGCTGTTCTCAATGTTATCGCGGCTCATCGGGGTCAGGATCAGACCCGGCGCCACGGCGTTCACCCGAATGCCGTAGGGTCCGTAATCGGCGGCCATGTTCTGGGTCAGGCCCACCACCGCCGCCTTTGTCGCCGCGTAGGTCGAGCTGCTCCGCACCCCCATGAGCCCGAAGATCGAGGCGAGTTGCACGATGCTCCCGCCCTCCCCGCCGGCTCGGATGGCGATGATCGATTCCCGTGCCATCCGGAACAACGCCCTCAGGTTAACGTCGAGAATCCGGTCGAGATCCTCGTCGCTTGTCTTGTGCGCCGCCATTGATCCGCCGATCCCCGCGTTGTTGATCAGAATACGCAAGCCGCCGAATGCCTCCAGGCAGGCGGCAACGATGGCCTCGGGCGCGTCATCCTCGGTGATGTCTCGGGCGAGGGTCACGCAGCGGCCGGGCATATCCTTCGCCAGGTCCGCTGTATCGGCCAGGCCCTCGGCATTCACGTCAACCGCCAGCACATCCGCGCCATCGGCCATCAGGCGCCTGGTTGTCGCCCGACCGATACCCGACCCCGCGCCGGTGATGATCGCCGCTTGGCCCTTAAGCTTGTCCGACATGGTTTTCTCCCTCGCGGCTGCGCTCAGTCATGTAAATCGCCCGGGAAAGGACGGAATTTCGTGGTGACCCAGCCGCCATCGACGGCAAGCGTCTGGCCGGTCACGAAACGGGCATCGTCGGAGCAGAGAAACGCGATACAGGCCGCGACCTCGTCGGGCTCGCCGGCGCGGCCAAGCGGGGTCTGGCTGATCAAGCCGTCCTCGATGAAATAGTCGTCGCCGGTCTCGAAGGCGAGCTTGGTCATCCCGGTGCGGATCAGTCCCGGCGCGATCGCGTTCACCCTGATGCCATAGGGGCCATAGTCCGCCGCCATGTTCTGGGTGAGGCCGATCACCGCCGCCTTGGAGGCCGAATAGATCGAGTTACCGGGAAAGCCGAGCATCCCGAAGACCGAGGCGATGTTGACGATGCTACCGGGGGTGTTGGTCTCACGCATGGCCCGGATGGTCTCCCGACCGAGCCGCAACAGCGCGCCGATATTGGTCTTGATCACGCCGTCGAGATGCCGGTCCAAGGTCGCGTGCGCCGGGCGGGCATGGCCCATGCCGGCATTGTTGACGAGGATGCGGGGCGGGCCGAACGCCTCGCGGCATTGCGCGACAAGCTCCGCCGGCGCGGATGCCTCGGTGATGTCACGGCCCTCGGCGATGACCTTGCCAGGTCCATTGCCGGCCATCCTCGCGGTCTCAAGCACTCCCTCGGGGCGGCGATCCACCGCCAATACATGAGCGCCTTCGGAGGCCAGGCGCAGGACCGTCGCCCGGCCGATGCCGGAGCCGCCCCCGGTGACGATGGCGGGCCGTCCCTCGAAGCGCTCGGTCATCCCGATGCCTCCCAAAACGCGCTAAAGCCGCTTTAACCCGCCGTCCAGCCGCCATCGACCGGCAGAGCCACGCCGGTAATGAACTCAGCCTCGTCGGAGAGAAAGAACATCACGCCGGCGGCAATGTCCTTGGGCTGGCCAAGCCGGCCGAGCGGGATGCCCGCTTCCATCGCGGCGATCCGGCTACCGTCGTCATCCTCGAACATGCCGGTCAGCATCGGCGTCATCGAGGCCACCGGCAGAACGGTATTCACCCGGATGTTTTGCCGCGCGAGCTCCAGCGCGCTGGACTTGGTAAAGGCGATGGCGGCGGCCTTGCTGGTAGCATAGACCGTGTTGCCGGCCCGGGGCCGCACGCCCGAGGTCGAGGCGATATTGACGATCGCCCCGCCGCCGCGCTTGTCGAGCTCCGGCACCCCGTATTTGGTGAAATGGAAGATCGATTTCACATTGGCGTCGAACACCCGATCATAGAGATCCTCGTCCATGTTGACGACCTTGACCGGCGGATAGGAGAGGCCCGCGTTGTTGATGATGATGTCGACGCCGCCAAAGGCCTCAACCGTATCGGCGATGACCTGCTTGACCGGCCCGGCCTTGCCGATATCGGCTTCCAGCGCGATCGCCGCCGCGCCGATCTCGCTCGCCACGCGCTCGGCGTTCTCGGCGACGATGTCGACCACCGCGACCTTGGCGCCCTTGGCGGCCAGCTGTTTCGAGATCTCCGTGCCAAAGCCACCGCCACCGCCGGTGACGATCGCGACTTTTCCCTGATGGCTCATCCGTCGACTCCTCTTTGCCTGATCCGCGGTCCGCGCGTTCGGGTCAGTATAGCCCCCGCATTGTTCGCCTCGGATCGCGAGAGTGATGATCCCGGCGTGGAAATTTCGAGCCGCGCCGACTGTCACTATATCCCGCCGCGCAATGCGTGTTACCGTTCCCGAGAGAATGGTTTCGGCTTCCATCATTGGGGCCGTGCGTGAACGGGGCGCGGGTATCCGCGCGCATTGAGGTTAAGGGGGGTGTCATGACCAAAGCGTCGGATCTGTTTATCGAATGCCTGGAGGCCGAGGGCTGTGAGTACATCTTTGGAATTCCCGGCGAGGAGAATTTGGATTTTCTCGACTCGCTCTCGCGCTCGGACAAGATCCGGCTGATCCTCACCCGCCACGAGCAGGGAGCCGGTTTCATGGCCTCGGTCTATGGCCGGCTGACCGGCAAGACCGGCGTCTGTGTCTCGACCCTCGGTCCCGGCGCCACCAACTTCACCACCGCCGCCGCCTATGCGCAGCTCGGCGGCATGCCGATGCTGATGATCACCGGCCAGAAACCGGTGAAGAAATCCAAGCAGGGTCGCTTCCAGATTCTCGACGTGGTCGACATGATGGGGCCGATCACCAAATACGCGGTGCAGATCGTCGCCGGCGACAATATCCCCAGCCGGGTGCGCGAAGCCTATCGGATCGCCGAGGAAGAGAAACCCGGCGCGGTCCATATCGAGCTGCCCGAGGATATCGCCGACGAGCAGACCGATGAGCGCCCGATGACCCCCAACCCGGTGCGCCGTCCGATCCCCGAGGACAAGGCGATCATCCGGGCGCTGGAGAAGATCCATGCCGCCAAGTCGCCGATCCTGGTCATCGGCGCCGGCGGCAATCGCAAGATGACCTCGAAGATGCTGACCAAGTTCATCGAGAAGACCGGCATCCCGTTCGTCACCACCCAGCTCGGCAAGGGCGTCATTGACGAGCGGCATCCGTTGTTCATGGGCTGCGCCGCGCTTTCCGCCGGCGACTATGTCCACCGCGCCGTCGACGCCGCCGACCTGATCATCAATGTCGGCCATGACGTGATCGAAAAGCCGCCCTTCTTCATGCAGGCCGGCGGCACCGAGGTGATCCATATCTCGATGAACACCGCCGAGGTCGACCCGGTCTACTTCCCCCAGCTGGAGGTGATCGGCGATATCGGCAACGCCGTCTGGCAACTGAAGAACGGTGTCAGAAAGAAGGAAGAGGCCAGTTGGGACTTCAGCCGCATGATGGAGGTCAAGCTGCACGGCGACGCGCAAATCGCCGAGGGCAAGGACGACATGCGCTTTCCGATTTACCCCCAGCATCTGGTGGCCCAGGTTCGCGCGGCGATGCCGGATGACGGGATGATCTGCCTTGATAACGGTGTCTACAAGATCTGGTTCGCGCGCAACTATCCGGCGCATGAGCCGAACACCGTGCTGCTGGATAACGCGCTCGCCACCATGGGCGCGGGCCTGCCGTCGGCGATGGCGGCGCGGCTGGTCTATCCCGATCGCAAGGTCATGGCGATCTGCGGCGATGGCGGCTTCATGATGAACAGCCAGGAGCTGGAGACCGCGGTCCGTGAGAAGATGAACCTCGCGGTGCTGATCCTGAACGATAGCGCCTATGGCATGATCCGCTGGAAACAAGCCAATATGGGTCTCAAGGATTGGGGACTGGAATACGGTAATCCGGATTTCGTGAAGTATGTCGAGGCCTATGGCGGTATCGGCCATCGGGTCGGCTCGGCGGCGGAGTTGCCGGGCATTCTGAAACGCGCCCTGACCGAGCCCGGCGTGCATCTGATCGATTGTCCGGTCGATTATGCCGAGAATGACCAGATCCTGAATACCGACATCAAGAACCGGTCCGCCGCGATCTGATCGCGCCGACCGACCTAGCCAACCGAAAGAGAGACGGCCATGCCACACGCTTCCATCAACGGCATTCAGCTTTATTACGAAGTCGCGGGCCCGGGTGACGGGACTCCGATCCTGTTTTCAAACTCGCTCGCTTCCAACCTCACCATGTGGGACCTTCAGGTCGAGCCGCTGGAGATGGAGGGGTTCAAGGTCATCCGTTATGACAGCCGCGGCCACGGTCAGTCGGATGCTCCGGCGGGTGATTACAGCATCGAGATGCTGGCCGATGACGCCGCCGGATTGCTGGATCATCTCGGCATTGCCACGGCGCATTACTGTGGGCTCTCCAAGGGCGGCATGGTCGGTCGGATGCTTGGCGTCCGGCATCCGGGCCGGGTGAAGACCCTGACCTTGGCCGACACCGCGGCTTTCATGCCGGCGAAGGATGTGTGGGCCCAGCGGATCGAGACCGTTCGCCATGGTGGCATGGAAGCGGTTGTCGACGGCACTGTCGACCGCTGGTTCACCGCCCCCGGCCAACAGCGCATCCCCGACGAGGTCGAGAAGGTGCGCGGCATGATCCTCTCTACCCCGGTCGACGGCTTTATCGGCTGCGGCAAGGCAATCATGGCCATGGATATGCGCCCCAGCAATCCGTCGATCGATAAGCCGACATTGGTGATCTGCGGCGAGCAAGATACCGGCACCACGCCGGAGCAGGCCAAGGAAATCGCCGACGCGATCCCCGGCGCGACCCTGGAGCTGATTCCCAACGCCGCCCATCTCGCCAATATCGAGCAACCCGTCGCCTTCACCAACGCGTTGCTCAATCTGGTGATGGACAACCGTTAGACGGTCTAGGCGATCTGTCGACGGGGCGGGACGACGGGCTACCTGGTTAGCGCCAACCGGGCGACGCCAAGCGGTACGGAAAACTTCTTGCACCAGAGATAGACCTCGAGATAGTCGCCGACATCCAGCGCCGCCGGTACCGGGTAGGCCTGCGCGCCCTTGTTGCGTTTTAGTTTGGCGAAGTTCGTGCCCTTGGTGACTTTGCCGTGGTTGCCGAACGCGACATAGGGGTCGGGCGCGCCGTCAAAGGTAAAGTCGGAACCGAGGCTAACCGTCCAGGTATCGCCGCTTCGGATGATGCTGGCGGTGCCGGTGGTCATGTGGTTGCTCAACCCCTTGAAGCTCCCGGTGGCGGTCTCGCGGCCCTTGATCGCGTGGCTCACCTGGTGCTTGGCGGTCTCGGCCCCAGCTTTTTCTGCCCCGGCCTTGGACGCGTTGGACCAGGGCGAGCAGGCGCCGAGGGCCAAGGTGACGGCGATCAGGACGGCGAATGTGGTCTGTGTTTTCACGACTATCCCCCAATCGGATGCGTTGTGCTTAACGCCATTTGGGGGTGCTCGCGGTGGACGGCACGTCACGTCGGATCACGGTGCCGTGGGGTCTCGGGAATGGCCTCAGCCGTTATAGAATCGGGGGCCGCGCTCGCGCAGCCAGACCCGCAACAGGTGACGCTTTCGGCTCTCGTCCGGCCAGTCGGTGAACTTGGTGCGCTTGTGTCCCATGATCCGATTGTTCACGAACTGGATCTGGCCCGGCTCGAAGAAAAACTCCTTGTACATGGCGGGGTCGTCGACGATGGAGAACCAAGCGGCCAGCGCGTCTTCGCTTCGCTGGTCGACGGTTTGTCCGGCGAGCTTGTAGCCTTGATAGATCAGGTTGCGCGACACCCGCACTCTGAGACCGCCATCCTCGGTGGAAAGCACCGGGCGGTGGATTGTCTTGATGTCGTCCTCGGCGTGCTCGCGCTGGCGATCAAAGAAGAACGGCTCGTACAGCCGTTCGATCAGATCCGGAAACTCGGCGGCCATGCGGTTATGCACCGCCGTCATGCTGACCACCCGGCTGATCCCGCCCTCCATGGCCGGGTGTAGGCAGAGCAGACCCACATGATCCGGCGGGCAAAGGTTATAGGAATTGTCGGTGTGAAAGCTTTGATCCTCGTTGGTAACGTCCGGGCGCACCCCATTGCCCGACGGCTTGCCGAGATCGGTGACGGAGTACTGCAGTCGTCCGTCGATCCATTTCTGAGCGACCGGACGTCCGGTCATCCGCGCTAGCAACCAATAGATCGCGGTGGCTTCCTCGGTGTTCATGTCGTCCAGCGGCAGCCGGTCGATGATGGTGAAGCCGAGGCCGTGATCAAGTTCCCGCCGCGCCGCCGCCATCGCCGTCGCGCAAGCCGGCATTTCCACGTCATCCGGCCCGAGAGCCAAGATGGGAAGCGGATTGGCTCGCAACACCGCCAGAGTCTCGCCGATCTCGGCCAGGCATTCCGGCGACAGCGTGATCGTGCCGTCATCCGCGCCGAGCGTCGCGCCGGTCCAGGCATTGGGTCCCTTGAACGGGCCAAAAATGGTGGGCACGTTGGTTGTCAGGTCCTCGGCGACGGACATGATCTCGCTCCGGCTATCGTGGAAGTTCGCGAGTTTCCCCCGCGCCGCCTCCCGTTGCAAGGTCCCCCAGTTGCAAGAGACGGGCGCTTTCGGTCAGCATGGGCCTTCGTGACCCGCCATCTAGACACCAATCGGACAGGACCATGCCAGACATCACCTCCAACAGACTCTCCACCGAGGCCTTGAGCATCCACTACCTGCGCGCCGGCGCCGGGGACCCCTTGGTGCTGCTGCATGGTTGGCCGGAATTTTCCGGGGTCTGGCGCAAGAACATTCCGGTCTTGGCCGAGGGTTTCGACGTTATCGCGCCGGACTTGAGGAAATTCGGCCAGACCCGGCTCCGTGATCCGGAGGACAAGACACCGACCACGCCCGATGTCCTGGCCGAGGATCTCGCGGCACTTATGGATGGTCTCGGCCTAGCGCGGGCCGGCATCGTCTGTCACGACGTCGGCGCTTATGCCGCCCAAGCCTTCGCGAGACGGTGGCCGGAGCGGGTGGCGGGGCTTTTGTTCTTCGATTGTCCCTATCCTGGCATCGGCGGACGCTGGGCCGAGCCGGGTCATTTGAAGGAGATTTGGTATCAATCCTTCCACCAGAAAGCCTTCGCCGCCGATCTGGTCGGTTATAACCGCGACACCTGCCGGATCTATTTCAAATATTTCCTGTCGCATTGGGCGCATGACCCCCATGCCTTTGACGAGGACCTTGAGGCCTGGGTCGATAATTTCATGCTGCCCGGCAATATTCAGGGTGGCTTTGATTGGTATATCGGCTTCAACGACATCCGGCTCCGAGTGATGACCGAGATGGCGGCGGGGACCGCGCCGGCACCCGCGCGCCTGGATATCCCGACCCGGGTCCTCTGGGGCGCCAGCGACCCGGTGTTGAAATCCGAATGGAGCGATCGCCTGCCGGAATTCTTTAACGAGATCGACGTCACCGTGGTGCCCGAGGCTG
>JADHLJ010000187.1 GCA_016780745.1 Alphaproteobacteria bacterium
ACTGCAAGGGACAGGGTGGCTGCGGTCTCTATGGAACCGCCGAGGAGCTTGATAACCCCGGAAACAACGACTGCCGGTCGCTCGGCTCCTGCGCGACGCCAATCAACGCCGAAAGATTTTCGATGAACGGCCCGAACCAAGGTAAGAGCGTTTGGAAACGCGCGCGCGCGGTGTTCGAGGCGAATTGGGCGCAAAAACGCGAGGCGTTGAGCGACACGTGCTCTCCCGAACAACCTCTGCCGGCCACTCTGGGTGCGTCGCCGGACCCGAACGGTCCGTCCTATTACTGGATCTCGAACGGAACCGTGGAGCGCGGCAACATGACCGCCTGCGGGGCCAGCGGGATGAGCGGCGCCGGTGGTTGCAGCTGAGCCGACTAGGCTTTCAAGAGTGACGGAGAAGTCGACCGAGGTGCTCGGACGTGATTTGGGCCTGGGTCTCGGCCTGCGCAATGTGCATTTCGAGCATATCCTCGAACACTGGCCGGCGGTCGACTGGTTTGAGGCGATCTCCGAGAACTTCATGGATTCCGGTGGTCGCCCGCGCGATGTCATCCGCCGGGTCGCCGAGCGGTATCCGGTGGTGCTGCACGGGGTTTCGCTGTCGGTCGGCAGCACCGACCCATTGAATCTCGACTATCTGGCGCGGCTGAAGGCATTGGCGGCGGAGATCCAGCCGGCCTGGGTCAGCGACCATCTCTGCTGGACCGGCATTCTCGGTCAGAATTCCCACGATTTGCTACCGCTGCCACTGACCGAGGAAGCGCTTGATCATGTGGCGGCCCGGGTCGACAGGGTTCAAGACTTTCTCGGACGTCGGCTGATCCTGGAGAATCCCAGCAGTTACCTCACCTTTTCGCATTCCACGGTGGAGGAGCCGGCTTTTCTGCGGGCGCTGGCCGAGCGGACCGGCTGCGGGTTGTTGCTCGACGTCAACAATGTCTTCGTGAGCGCCTTCAACGCCGGCACCGACCCCCAGGCCTATCTCGACGACTTTCCGTTCGAGCGGGTGGTGCAGTTGCATCTCGCCGGGCACAGTCACCGGGGCACCCATATCATCGACACCCATGACTGCCCCGTGCGGGCCGAGGTGTGGGAACTATTCGCGCGGGCCTGGGAGGCCACGGACGGCGCGGCGACCTTGCTGGAATGGGACGGCGACATCCCGAATTTCGAGACCTGCCATGCCGAGCTTCTGAAGGCCCGGGACTTCATGGACGGCCCCACGCATGCGGCTGCACCGGCTCCGCTTGCCGCCGACGGCCGGGACGCGGTTTCCACCCCCGTTGACTTCATGAGCCCCACCGCCATGGCCGCGGTGCGCGGAGATCAAACATGAACCGGGCCGCGCCGCCACTGGGCCAGGTCCAGCGATGGATGCACGAGGCATTGCGCGCCCCGGGTGGGGACACCGACGCGCGGCTAGCGGAAATGATCGCGCCGCCGGGCCGGATCCAGGCGCTGGACGCGCTGGGGATTTATCAGCGCAGCTACTACCAGCGGCTCCTTACCTGTATGCGGGAGCAGTTCCCGGCGCTCTGCCGCGCACTGGGTGAACAATTGTTCACCGACTTCGCCCGCGAGTATCTGCGCGAACACCCGCCGGAGAGCTACACCCTCTATGATCTCGGTCGCCGGTTCCCCGGCTATCTCGAGGCTAGCCGACCGGATCGTGACGCCGCGGAGGCCGAGCGGGAAGTCTGGATCGACTTTATGGTCGATCTCGCGGCGTTCGAGCGTCTGCTCTTCACCCTTTTCGACATGCCGGGATGCGAGGGCCAGCCGCTGGCCGACGCCAGCACCCCCGACGCGGCGCTGCGCCTGCAACCGGCCTTCGCGCTCGGCGCCTATCGATTTCCGGTCGCGGTCTACTATCACGGCGTGCGCGAGGAAAAATCTCCCGATCTTCCGCCCCTGGAGCCGAGCCATGTCGCCCTGGTTCGCAAGGACTTCCTGACCCGAACCGTCCCGATCGGCCCGACCCAGCACACCTTTCTCAAGATCCTCGCGGAAGTCGGCTCGGTACCGCGAGCCATGGTAGATCTATGCACCCGTCACGGCCTTGATCGCGCGGCGGTCGAGCATTCCTGGTCCGAACCCGGCGGCGTACGCGAGCGTTGGATCGATGCCGGGTTTTTTGTTCCAGCCTAGTTATCGCGGGACAGCCAATTACCACCTTCGTACTTCTCCGTTGCCTCTCTCTCCGTCGCCCTTGTGAAAACAGGGGCCCGACACCGCGCGCCACAAGGCCCGGCTTTCGCCGGTGCGACGGTGTCAAACCGGAGGATCGAAGCAGGCGGGCATGGGGAATAGAATCAAGAGCCCGAGACCCTACCTACATGGATCTACCCGTCCCATCCCGCGGTACGTAGGCCATCGAGGAAATAGGTCTCATCCTCGACGCGCGCGAAAGGCATCCAACTCATCCGCCATCGCGATAGATCCGGTTTCAGGCGCGTGTATTCCGCCAAGCTTGCCGCCGCTTCGCCAGGGCGATTGAGATTGCCCAGCGCCGATGTCAAATAAAGATGGGGCTCGGGATGGGTGGGTTGCAGGCTTATTGCCTTGCGGGTCCAGTCGGCGGCGACGCCTGGCTCCCGCGCGACCAGATGTCCGAGAGCCCTGTAGGTGAAGATGAGATTAAGCCGGGGATCGTTTGGGGAAACCGCCAGAGCTCTATCGAAATGGGGAAAGCCGTCCTCGGGTCTGCCGAGGAGGGTCAACGCGATGCCAATGACGTTGTGGGCATGCGCGTAATTGGGATTGAGCTCGGCGCTTCTGATGGACTGGGCCAGTCCGGCCTCGTGTTCGCCGGTCCGCAATAGCGCCACGCCGAGAATGAAATGGGCGATGGGATCATTCACATCCAATTGCACGGCCCGACGCGCGGACTCGACAACGCGGGGCAACGTCTCGTCGTCCAACGCCGAGAACTCGAACTGAATATCCCGGTGATAGGTAAATGCGAGGCCGGCGTGCCCGCGGGCATAGTCCGGGTCAAGCTCAACCGCGCGCTCGAATATCTGCTTGGCCCGGAGATTGTTGGCTTCACTGAAATCATTCAGAAACGCCAAACCGTGCAGCGCGCAATCCCAGGCGTCGAGGTCGCTTGGTTGGGCCGTGGCGAGCTTTCGGTGCTCGGCCCGCTCCAGTTCCGGAACCACCACGGTGACGATCCCCTCGGTCAGCTCATCCTGCACCGCGAAGATATCGTGCATGTCGCGATCATAACGTTAAGCCCAAACCTGATGGCCCGAGATCGCGTCGGCGAGTTGGGCCGTGACCCGAATTCGGTTGCCGCCGCGACGCACGCTGCCTTGCAGGATATAGCGCGCGCCCAGCCGTTTGCCGATCTCGCGTGCGTCCAAGGATGTTCCCTTGAAGGCGAAGGTCGAATTGCGGGCGACCACGGGAAACGACCGCCAGAGCGACAGCGCCGTGATAATCTCCTCGGTCAGCCCGTCGACGAAATATTCCTGCTCGGCATCACCCCCGAGATTGGCGAAAGGCAGCACCGCGACCGCCGGCCGCTGAACCAGGGGATCTTCCCGCAGCACCACTTTCAGGGCGCGCTCCCCGGTATCGATCTCCACGCCATAGACGCGGACGGGATCCGGGATGTTCTTGAGGGATTGCTCTCCGAGGTCGATGAATATCTCGTCGATCTTGCCGCGCACCTGTCGATAGACGTCGTCGGAGAGGCAAATTCCCCCGGGTTCGGCGAGCGCTTCGATCCGGGCGGCGATATTGACGCCGTCACCAAGCAGGTCACCGGCGTGTTCGACGACATCGCCCAAATTGATGCCGATGCGCCAGTCGACCCGTTGGTCTGGTTCCGTTCCGCGTTTCGAGTTCTGGTCCGTCGCGGCGATCTGGCGTTGGATTTCCGCGGCGCAGCGCACGGCTTCGACGACGCTTGGGAATTCGGCGAGCACACTGTCCCCCGCCGTGTTCGCGATTCTACCGCGATGCTGGTTGATCGCGGGATCGATGATGGTGTCGCGATGCGATCTGAGGCGCGCCAGGGTCTCCTCTTCATCGCTCGAGGTCAGTCGGCTGTATCCGGCGACATCGGCGGCGAGGATCGTGGTTAGTCGCCGGTTCGGCTGGCCGCCTTGCATCAACGCATCTCCGATAACTCAATCGGGCGATCCTATCGTCCCGAGACAGGGGCAACCACCTTTTCGATAGTTTGGTTTAATCGCGCCCGCGCCGCTATCCCCAGACCATCGCGAAAGTCACCGGGTGGCCCCAATAGCGCTCGGCCCATTTGGGTTTCTCGGCGACCCAGTCCTCGTCGACGATGCCCTCGATCATCTCCAGCAGGCGGAAACCCGCGCCGAGCCCGACGGCGATATGGTCGCTGGTCAAATGAACATGGCTCTCCACGCCGACGGATTGGCCGTCCGCCCGATCGAAATGGCCGGGAATGCCGAACATCAAAAAATGCGGGTGATAGCCGACCAGCACGAACCGCCCGCCGGATCGAGTCAACCGGCGCGCTTCGGAGTACAGACCCGAGAGCGTCGGCAGGTGCTCATCGACCAGGCTGGTGATCGCCAAATCATACGCCTCGCTTTCAAAAGGCGTCGCCGCGACATCGCCGAGCGCAAGTCGACGATGGACCTTGCGCGCTCGGGCGCGCTCCAACATTTCGGGCGTGAGATCGATCCCGTCCACCGCCCCGACCCCGGCAGCCCGCAGCCAGGCCCCGGTGCGCCCGGTCCCGCAGCCGAGATCAACGGCGCTCGCCATCGCTGGCCAATCCACCATCCGCAACCGGTCGAGCAGTCTCAGGTCCATGACGTCGAGAACCGTATCCTCATAGCGCGCGGCCCATTCACCATAGCCCTCTCGCACGCCGAGCATCGGGTAGTGCCTTGTGTCGAAAGTCTCGAACTTCATGGCGCTGATCCTGGCTTGTCGCGTGCCTCGCCGAGCTTCGCTTCTTTACGCCGACAATGCCGCCGCCCGGAGATTCTCCGGGGTGAGCGGTAGCCGCCTCGGTCGCACGCCGGTGGCTCGGGCGACGGCGTTGGCGATGGCGGCGCCGGTTGGCCCGCACACCGCCTCGCCCGCGCCGAGGAACGGGGCGTCGGGCTGGTCCAGAAGGATCGTCTCGATCTCCGAGATATTGTCGAAGCCGATGATCGGATAGCTCTCCCAATCTCGGCTGGTGATCCCGTCCGGATCGTGGGTGACGGCTTCGAGGATGGTCCAGCTCGCGGCCTGGATAAAGCCGCCCTCGAGCTGCGCGGTGAAGCCATTGGGATCGACGATCTGTCCGGCGTCGCCGGCGATCACCGCGCGCTTGAGGCGTACGCGGTCGGTCTCGTCCACGGTCAGCTCCACCGCGACCGCGGCATAGGCCTTGGCGTTCTTGTACTGGGCGAAACCTAGGCCTCGGCCATATCCGTCCGGCGCGCCGTCGAGTGGACCGATGCGCGAGGCCACGGCCTCGATACAGGCGCGGGCCCTTGGATCATCCATGTGCCGCAGTCTGAGTTCCACCGCGTCCTCGCCCGCCGCCGCCGCCAATTCGTCGAGGAAACTCTCCAGCGCGTAGACATTGGCGTAGGCGCCGAGAGTGCGCAGCGCCGAGGTCCGATGCGGCAGGTTCCGGACCAGATGCTTGACAAGACGCGGCTCGGGAATGCGGTACAAGGGCTCAAGATTGCGGTGGATGCCGCCGTGATGGGTCATGTTTGGCGGTGGCGGGATGACCGCTGGCGGGTTCTCCAGATACCGCGCCGGCATCAACCGGGACGGGCCGAGCCCGGCGACCCCGGGACGCGGGCGCAGGACATGGGTGTCGCTGTGTGATTCGTGGCTCCACGCGGTGATTGCTCCATCCGCGTCGATGGCGCCGGAGAGCTCCATCACCATGGCCGGGCTGTAGGGCTCCCAGGCGTGCTCGTCCTCGCGGGTCCATTTCAACAGCACCGGCACGCCGGGCATGGCGCGGGCCACGAAGGCGGCGTCCACCGCCGCGTCATCGGCGCCGTTATGACCGTAGCAGCCGGAGCCGGGGCGATGATGGATGCGCAAGGTTTCGGGCGGGAGCTCCAAAAGCTCGGCGAGACTGGTTCGAAGCAGATAGATACCCTGGCTGTGGGTCCAGATCTCCAGCCCGTCGTCCCGCGATACCGCGAGCCCAGCCGAGGGACCGATGGAACCGTGCATGATATAGGCCCGTTCGTACCGCGCGGCGTGGCTTGCCTTGGCGCCGGCGGGAACCTCCAGCGGCGGCGGTACCGGCGTATCGAGCACCGGGACGCCGTCAATCACGGGCATGCTCATCCGCTCGTTAGTGGTGAGTTGCTCGAAGATATCGCGATTGTCGAGCCCGGGCTCGCGGGTCCAGCTCGCGGCGTTGAAGAGCACCCGCGCTGCCTTGATCACCGCGAATTCGTCCGCGCTGGCGATGGCGAGAAAGCTGCCGTCGCGGACCACCGTGAAGCCGTCATCCGCCAGCTTGGCGAGAACCGCCTCGTCCAAACTCTCCAAGCGGGCGTTGGCATGAGGCGGGCGCACCGGACGGGCATGGACCATGCCGTCCATGGTCATGTCGTTCACGAAGACATGGCGCCCGGTGACGATATCCTCCAGATCTAGGGGCGTGGTCGCCTTGCCAACCAAGGTGCGTTCCTCGGCGGGCTTGATGCGCGCGGCATGGTCGATGGGAATGCCGAAGGGTTGGTCGCCTTGCAGGTCCCAATAGGTGGTCGATGCATTGGTGGAACGCGCGGTGATGGTGCCGTCATCGATGTCGAGTTCATCGATGTCGACCCTCAGCACGGAAGCGGCCTTGGCCAGCAGCGCCGCCCGCGCGGTCGCCGAGGCCAGCCGTACCGCGTTGCCGGATTCCTCCATCGAGTTGCTGCCCGAGGTCATGCCCTCGTCCGGACCGTCAATGGTATCGGGGCGGATCATCACGATACGAGCCGGCGCGACGTCCAACTCCTCGGCGGCGAGCCGCGAGACGGCGGAGGAAATCTTCTGGCCGATATCGACCTTGCCCATGCGTACCCGCACCGTGCCGTCGGCGGTGATCGCGATCCAGGAATCGAGGCCGGGATTCTTGGTAAGGCTGGGGTTCTCGGCCATGGTCTCAGCCCTCCCGCCGCAGTCTGTCGATTGCCGCCAGTATCCGCGCATGGCTGCCGCAGCGGCAGAGATGCCCGGCCAGAGCCTCTTGGACATCGGCGTCGCTGGGGCTTGGCCCGCGCTGGAACAGACCGGTCACCGCGATCACCATGCCCGGCGTGCAATAGCCGCATTGCGCGGCGGTCTCGGCGATGAAGGCGCGCTGAACCTTGTTGAGCGCGCCATCCTGGGCGAGCCCCTCAACGGTGACGATATCCTTGCCCTCGAAGTCCGAGGCGGCGGCGACACAAGACAGCCTGCTCTCGCCATCGACCAGGACCGCGCAGGCCCCGCATTGCTCAAGCCCACAGCCGAGCTTGGCCCCGGTCAGGCCAATCTGGTTTCGCAGGACATGCAACAGCGGCGTATCGCTTTCGGCGTCGACCCGATGGGGCCTACCATTCACCTGGAGATTGAGTGTCGGCATTGATGATCTCCCCCGCGCAACCTTCGGGCTGGACCGAAGCGTCCTATTGGTCCCGTCCTGTATCATGCCATAGTGACGTGATATCGGCCTCGGTGGGAAGCCCGTCGCGACACCGGTCGGGGGAGTATCGCGTTGACGCTGAAAACCAATAGCCCGGCATGACCCGGTCGCATCGAAACGCTCGAATCATCGTGACCTTGGGCTGTTTCCTGATGGCGACTTTCGCCTGGGGGACCGTGTTTTACGGCCACAGCGTCTATATGGATGCGTTGACCCGCGAGCGGGGGTGGTCGACGGCGCTGATCTCGACATCGATCCTGGTTTTTTGGTTTTCGAGCCTGCCGGGGACGCTCAGTGTCGGCTATCTGATCGATCGGCGCGGGCCGGTACCGGTGGTTGTGATCGGCGCGTTATGCATCGGGATCGGCTTGATCGCGCTTGGTCACGTCACTCAACGGTGGCAGCTTTTTGCCGTCTATATCGTACTCGGCTTTGGCTATCCGGCCATGGCGGCGGCGGCGATCAGCCCGACCCTGGCCCCTTGGTTCGACAAGGGGTTTGGGGCCGCGCTTGGGGTGGCGCTGAGTGGCGCCAGCGTGGGCGGCGCCATCGTGCCGGTTCTGATGGTGTATTCAACAGCCCGGAACGGCTTTGAGATGACGATGTTGGTCGCCGGCGGCTCGGTGCTGGCAACCCTGGCGGTCGTGGCGATTGTCTTGGCCCAACTCGGTCGGCCCGAGGGCGCGACATCCGCTCGACGCGACGAGATTCGTATCGGCGCGCGCGAGCGGCTGCGTGACCCGCTGTTCTGGCGGATTGCGGTGGCGGCGGCGCTTGGTCTCGGCGGGCAGGTCGGCTTGCTGGCGCATCAGATCCCCATCGTCGCGGTGCATGGCACGCCCGAGGCGGCCGCGCTCGCGGTTACCGTCGTGGCGGTCGGCTCGGCGGTGGGCCGTCTGGTGATCTCCCAGGCCAGCCGGGTCGTGCCAGTGACCCTGCTCGCCGCGTTCAGCTACGGATTGTTCGGGATTGGCGTCGCGGTGGTCGCGCTGTCGCAATCCCTGGTCCAGGTCTATATCGGCTGCGCCATCGCTGGCTTCGTGGTGGGCCCGATCGTCCTATTACCACCGGTTCTGGTGCGCGAGGCATTCGGGTCGACCGGCTATGGCTCGACTTACGCGCTTGTGAACGTCGTGATGTATATCCTCGCCGCGCTCGGGCCTTGGGCCGTGGGCATGCTCTACGCCTTGTACGGCAACTATGTCGGTGGGTTGTGGATGCTGGTGGGTTTGGAAATCGGCGCGATCGCCCTGATTCTCAAGCCCTTGCCGAAAGCACGCGTCAGTCCTTGAGGGTCCGCAACATTTCCTCGCGCAGGGCATCAAGCTCGCTTTTCGGCGCCGAATTCTTCCGCTTGGCGGACCGGGTCACCGGGTCGTCCGGCAGCTTCTGCCAATCCCAATTCTGGCCGTCATCATCCTCGTCCTTGGCCGCCGCGCGTCCGGCGCGCGAGGTTGGGATGCGATTAAGTTCCCAATCCTGGGAAGAGTTGTCCTTGGGAGCAGTCGGTCGCGCGGGTGACTTTGCTCGAGCCGCCGGGGGCGCGGCCTGACGCGGCGGGGCCTGTTTGGCTGGCGCGGGCTCCGGCGGCGGACGCATTTGAAAGATCCCCTCGGTACTCTCGGGGTCGGGCAACTCCCATTCGATGAATTCAGCCGGCGCTTGTGTTGGCTGGGCCGCCTTCTTCCGACGGATCTGGGTTTCGCGCACCGTTGTGGCCTTGGTTTCGGCGGTCATTTGAATGGAGGATCGCTTTTCCGGCGGCAGGGAGTCGAACAACGCC
>JADHLJ010000188.1 GCA_016780745.1 Alphaproteobacteria bacterium
GGTGACCGTGTCCCGAAACTCACGGAAGGATTCAGCCGAGATATCCGACCAGAAATCCTGGGAAATCGTGGTGAAGAAGCCAAAACGTCCGGCAACCGAGGTCGTGATCTCGTTCATGCCGTTTTCGATATCGTCGAGCATCTTGTTATGAGCCCGGTCTCCGCGGACCTGGTGGTTGTCTCTGAGGTCATCCATCCAGACCAGAAAATTGGGAATATGCCTCATCGTCTCGTCGTAGCAGTTTCTGTAATAAGACAGTGACAGGAAGATATCGCCGTAATGCTCGATAAAACTCGGCACCTCCATGATCGTGACGTTCAGCTCGTCGGCGAGACGTTGCAATTGCTTGATCGCGGCCTGACGGTCTGGTTGAGCGAGCATCTGAATGATTTCGCCGACATCCGTCACGTCCTGATTCTCACTACCGTAGACCCGCGCGATCAGGGGACGCGTGAAGGTCCGCATGAACGCGTTAAGTTCGGTCTGTTTTTTCGGGGAGAGCTTCAGACAGTCAAAATCCGAGAACCCGATATTGAGATTTCGCAACTCGATCCTGAGGGAATAGACATCGAAGGATTGCAGGTTTCCGATTGCGCCCAATACGCCCAGGTCCTCGCGCAATTCACTGGTGTCTTGGTAGAAATCGGTAACCGCGTTCGGCTCGATCTGGCCACTGCCCGACGAGCCGTCGCGAAACATTTCGATAACGGAATCCAGGCGCGCGTTCTTGATCATCGCGGATTTGCGTAGCCCGGGCGTCTTCAATGGCATGATGGCGAGCGGCAGCGCATGGAGCGCGTCCATCGTGTCCGGATCAATCGGTTCGGTAACTTCGACTACATCATCCAAGGCGGGCTCGGCCATTGCGGCCTCCGGTTTACGCGTGACTTCGCACTTTCGACCTCAGAGATTAATAAATCCTTAAGACCGTCCCCTGTTCACGGCTAGCGCGGTTGATTAGGATCACCCCCAACGCGCCGCCTCATCCCACGCGAACCGGGGTCGTCGCCTTCACGAAAACAGTCTCCGAGGGAGGGAAACATGGACGTTCGCCTGGACGGAAAAGTCGCGCTGATCACGGGGGGCAGCAAGGGTCTCGGCAAGGCCATGGCGCTGCGATTCGCCGAGGCCGGCGCCCTTGTCGCGATCACCGCGCGCGGAACCGAGGCACTGGAGGTCGCGCGCCAGGAAATACAAGCCGCCGGCGGCGGCAACAAGGTCGTGGCGGTCTCGCGAGACGTGAGCAAGGCCGAGGAGTGCGAAGCGGTGCACGCCACGGTGGTCGAGCAACTCGGCCCGGTTGATATTCTCGTCAACAACGCCGGCACCTCTCAGCGCGGCCCCTTCCTGGAAGTAAGCGACGCGCTCTGGCAGAACGATATCGATCTCAAGCTCTTCGCCGCGATCCGCTTGGCGCGCCTGACGCTCCCGTCCATGCAAGAGCGCAAATGGGGGCGTATCATCAATGTCCTCAATGTCGGCGCCAAGGCCCCCGGCCCCCAGGGCGCGCCGACCGCCGTCAGCCGCGCCGCCGGCATGGCCCTGACCAAGGTTCTCGCCGGCGAGGCCGCGCCGCATAACGTACTGGTCAACGCGCTTCTGGTGGGCCTGATCGACAGTAACCAACACGAGGTCAAGCACCAGGCCTCGGGAAGCGACAACAGTTACGAGGACTTCCTGCAAGACATGGCCGAGACCAACAAAATCCCCTTGGGCCGGGTCGGACGAGCCGAGGAATTCGCCGATATCGCCTGTTTCATGGCTTCCGATCGCGCCAGCTATCTGTCCGGTGTCGCGATCAATGTCGACGGCGGTCGTAGCCCGGTTGTCTAGACCGCCGGCGCGAAGGCGCGCGACATCTACTAGGAGAGGTTTGTGAACACCGACTCGGGCTTCTCCCTCTCCGCGATGGTGATCGCGCAGGTCGCCATCGCCATGGCGGTGATGACGGTGCCGGTCCTGGCGCCGCAGATCGCCGCAGATATCGAGATTGAGGCAAGCCAGGTCGGTCTGTACTCGGCGACGGTTTTCGTCGGTGCCATCGTGTTTACCTCGGTCGCGGGATCGGTGATCGCCCGGCACGGCTCGATCCGCACCACCCAGATTGCCATGGTGCTCGGCGCGGCGGGTCTGCTGCTCGCGCTTGGGGGATGGCTGCCGGCGCTGCTTATCGGCGCTTTCGCCGCCGGCATGGGATACGGCGTCGCCACGCCCGCCGCCAGCCATCTGCTTGCTCGCACGATCTCGCGCGAGAACCGGGGCTTTGTGTTCTCGCTTAAGCAGACCGGTGTGCCAATTGGCGGATTTCTTCTCGGCATCACGGTTCCGGGGATCGCCGATGCTCATGGCTGGCCCTGGGGTATCGCGGCGGTTGTGACGGTCTTGCTTATCGTCGCGGTGGGCCTGCAAACGGCGCGCCGGCGCTTTGATACCGATCGCGATCCAAGCCGGCCAATCCGACCGGGCGAAACACTGGCCGCGATCCGCATGGTCGCCCGGGACAGCCGGTTGCGCCCCCTGGCGCTGGCCTCCTTCGTTTACGCGATGATGCAACTTTCGCTGTTCACGTTCTATGTGGTGGTGCTGGTGGAGCGTGGCGGCCTCGACCCGGTGGCCGCCGGCGCGACGTTCTCGATCATGCATATCGGCGGGATCATCGGACGGCCGTTTCTGGGATGGATCAGCGACAGGATCCTGCCCGCGCGCCCGCTGCTCTCGCTCATCGGCTTTCTGATCTTCGGGTGCGGGCTTGCCCTCGCGGCGCTGGATGAAAGCTGGCCCCGGGCGCTTTTATGGGCGGTATCGCTTGGCGCGGGTATCGTCGCCGCCGGCTGGAACGGCGTCTATATCGGCGAGATCGCCCGGATCATGCCAGGTCCCGACGTGGCGCGAGCCACCGGCGGGGTCTCGGCGTTTACCTTTCTAGGGGTCGCGATCGGCCCGGCGATCTTCAGCGCGATCGTCGGTTTTAGCGGTAGTTACGTCGCGGGGTTCTTGACGGTGGGCGGCGTCGCGTTGATACCTGCCTTGATATTGCTGCGCTCGCCCCCTGAAATCGTCCAAGCCGACATTCTAGATCGAGAGGAAACCGAGACATGAAAATCATCGTGATGGGAACCGGCGGCGTCGGTGGATATTTCGGCGCGCGGCTGGCGGCGGCGGGGCATGATGTCGGTTTCGTTGCTCGCGGCAAGCATCTGGAAGCCATTAAGGCCGACGGCCTCAAGGTTTTGAGCGAGCATGGCGACGTCACCATCCATCCCGCCAAGGCCAGCGACAATCCCGCCGATTTCGGGATCGCCGATATCATTCTGTTTTGCGTGAAGGCCTATGACACCGAAACCGCCGCCGAGTTGATCAAGCCCGCCGTCGGCCCCGAGACCGGTGTCATTCCCTTCCTGAACGGCATCGCGCATATGGACATCCTGCAACGCGTGCTCGGCCCCGGCCACGTGCTCGGCGGGGTCGCGAATATCAGCGCGCTCATCGAGGCGCCGGGCGTGGTTCGGCATTTCGCGCAAATGCAAATTCTTCGGGTCGGAGAAATCGATAACAGCGCCAGCCCACGCATTCTGGCGTTCCGCGAGGCCTGCGCGGAGGCCGGGATCGAGGTTCCGGTGCCGGAGAATATCGAACGCGAGCTGTGGCAGAAATTCGTGATGATCTGCACCCTCGCGGGCGCGAACTGTCTGACCCGCGAGCCGCTTGGGATCTGCCGCTCCAACCCGGCGACACGGGCGCTGATGGTGGAACTGGCGAGCGAGGTGGTCAGCGTCGCCCGCACCCTCGGCAAGCCGCTTCCCGACGATCAGGTCGAGCGCACCATGGCGGTGTTGGACATGCTGCCGGAGGGTATGAAGGCCTCGATCCTGGCGGCATTGGAACGCGGCGATAAGCTTGAGGCCTCGGCCCTTAACGGTTCGGTCGCGCGGCTGGGCGTCGAGACGGGTGTCGACACCCCGATGCACCGGGCGGTTTACGCCGCCCTCGCCCCGCACGAATTTGGCGCTCCCGCCGCGTAAACGGAGTTCTCATGTTCCCTTCCCGCTCGGATCTTACGATCCAGTTCGCCCATTCCGCCTATCAGTTCGAGGCGCAACTGGCCCCGCGCGAGGCCGGAATCGCCGCCTACACGACCTGGACGCCCGAGGATACCGCGGCCCGGATCGCCGAGGCCGATGTGGTCGTCGCAACCGGCTTCTGGCGCAACGAGTTTCTGGACAAGGCAGAGCGGTTGAAGTTCATTCAGGTCTGCGGCGCCGGCTATGATCAGTTCGACACCGACGCGATCAGCGCCCGGGGGATTCGCATGGCCAATGGCCGGGGCGTAAACACCAACGCGGTCGCCGAACACACGATGTCGTTGATCCTGGGGCTGTCCCGCCAGATCCATCTCTGCCGCGATGCTCAGCACAAGAAGCTCTGGCGCGGCATGAACCCCGACCTCACCACCCGCGAGGAGGAACTGACCGGCAAGACCATGCTGATCATCGGGGCGGGGCAAATCGGCGCCCGCGTGGCGACGCTGGGCAAGGCTTTCGGCATGCGGGTCGAGGGCATGCGCCGCCATCCTGGCGACGCCGACCCGGCCTTCGACGCGGCGCACGCGATGAGCGAGAAACTGGCGCGTATCGCCGAGGCGGATCTGGTGGTGCTGTGCTGTCCACTGACGCCGGAGACGGCCGGGTTGATCGACGCGGCGGCGCTGTCGGCGATGAAGCCGTCGGCCTACCTGATCAATGTCGCGCGCGGCGGCTGTGTCATCGAGGCGGATCTGGTGTCCGCCCTCAACACGGGAGAAATCGCGGCGGCGGGCATCGACGTTACCGACCCGGAGCCTCTGCCGGAGAGCTCGGCGCTGTGGGATATGGAGAACGTGCTGCTAACGCCGCATACCGCCGGCGAGACGCGCCGCTACGAGGATAATGTCCTCGACATTATGCTGGAGAATATCCAACGCCTTGAACGTGGCGAGGACACTCTGCTGAACCAGATCGTCTAGTACTCGAAACGATCAACGAAACAGCATGATCGGGATCAAGCAGGAGCGGATCATCTCCGTGGTGGTCGATCCGATGATCAGGTTGCGTATCCGCGAATGCCCGTAGGCGCCCATGACCAACAGGTCGATCCCTCCCTGCTCGACCCGATTGGCGATAACCTTGTCCGCCTGACCGGAAACCACATCCGCCTGGACCGTGTGCCCGCCCGCCTTGAGCATGTCGACCATGCGGTCGAGGGTGCTTCGGGCCTCCGACGTGTCGGGGCCCACGGTCAGGATCTCACCCTCCAAGCCCGAGAACGCCGGGTTGCGGGCAATATGATCCACCGCCTTCATGGCGCTGGCCCCGCCGTCGAAAGCGATCAGAAAGCGCTTGATCGGCTTGAAGGCGCGCGATGCCACCAGAACCGGCTTGGTGCTGGAGCGCACGACCCGCTCCAGGTTTGATCCCAAATGAAGCTTTGCGAAATCCGCCGCCTCGCCGCGCTTGCCGATGACGATGAGGTCGACATCACTTTCGAATTCCAGCGCGGTGTCGATCAGATCACCGTTTCGTAGGGTCACCTCGACCTTGCCGACCCCAGCCTCCTCCAGCCGCGCCTTGGCTTCGTCCAGAACAACCCGTCCCCGGCGCTGAGCCAGGCGAGCCTGTTGCTCATCTAGACTGGCAAGCTCATCCAGGAGCGCGTCCCGACCATCGACTTCCAAGGTGCCACTGAGATTAGCCGGCGCGCTTGAAGCCCCGCGCCGCCCGAGCACATGCATCAGGCGCACGGAGCCATCGCCCCCGCCGGCCGCCCAGACCGAGTGGTCACAGACGCTTTGGGTGTAAAGAGATCCGTCAATCAGAGCCAGGAGCTTGGGCATCATGGATCTCCGTCAATGCGCCATGAGGCGTTCAAGGGCGCCCGGCTTGTCATGGATCGCGAGTTTATCGACGATCGTCTCGCTCGCCTCGTTAAGCCCGATGATAACAACCTTCGCGCCCTCGCGGCGGAACTTCAGCACCACGGTGTCCAGCGCGGAAACACTCGAGATGTCCCAGATATGTGCCTGGCTGACATCGATGGTCACGGTCTCCAGGACTTCCTTGAAGTCGAAAGCCGCCAGGAATTCATCAGCCGAGGCAAAGAATAGCTGTCCCCGCACGAAATAGGTCCGCGCCAGGCCATCCTCGGACAAGGTCGAGGTCAGTCGGAAAATCTGGGCGATCTTACCGGCGAAGAAGATCCCGGACAGCAAGACCCCCAGCAGCACTCCAATGGCGAGGTTGTGCGTTGCAACGACCGCCGCGACGGTCGCCAGCATGACGATCGACGAGCTGCGGGGATGCACCTTCAGATCGCGGATCGACGCCCAACTGAAAGTACCGATGGACACCATGATCATGATCGCCACCAGCGCCGCCATCGGGATCTGCTTCACCCAATCTCCAAGTCCAACACAGAAGATCAACAGGAACACACCGGCGCAGAATGACGATAGCCGGCCACGCCCGCCGGACTTCACGTTGATCACCGATTGGCCGATCATCGCGCATCCCGCCATGCCGCCGATAAAGCCGGTGGCGCAGTTCGCCACCCCCTGGCCGACGCATTCTCGGTTCTTGTTGCTGGTGGTGTCGGTCAGCTCGTCGACAATCGACGCGGTCATCAGGGATTCGAGCAATCCAACCGCCGCGATCGCCGTGGCATAGGGCAGGATGATCCACAGGGTCTCGAGGGTCAGCGGAATATCCGGAAGCAAGAAGATCGGCAGGGTCGCCGGCAGTTGCCCCATATCGTTAACGGTGCGGACATCGAGATCCATGGTCATCGAGATCGCCGTCAGAACAATGATGCAGATCAGCGGCGACGGCACCGCCTTGGTGACGCGCGGCAGGAGATAGATGATCGCAAGACCGCCGGCGACCATCACATAGGTCAGCGGCGGTACATTGGTCAGCTCCGGCAACTGGGCCAGAAAGATCAGAATGGCCAACGCGTTCACGAAGCCGGTCATCACGGATTTGGAGACGAATCGCATGACGGTTCCAAGCCGCATCGCGCCGGCGGCGATCTGAATCACCCCGACCAGCACCGTGGTCGCCAGCAAATACTGCAGCCCATGATCGCGCACCAAGGTCACCATCAACACCGCCGTCGCGGCGGTTGCCGCCGAGATCATGCCGGGCCGACCGCCGACAATCGCGGTGATCACCGCGATCGAGAACGAGGCGTAAAGCCCGACCTTGGGATCAACCCCGGCAATGATCGAAAAGGCGATCGCCTCGGGAATCAGGGCCAAGGCGACGACCAGACCCGCGAGAAGATCACCCCGGATGTTACCGAACCACTCGGCTCGGGATCTGGACAGGGTTCTCGAACTCAGCGGGGAAAAGCTACTCATGACAAAACTACTCCAACGGTCGCGCCATCCGGATGGCGTGAACCGCGTGGTTTCAGGCAAGCGAGGGTGTGACGGTGAAAACGCTTAAAAGCGCTGGTCAATCAAGCGTTGGCTCCGCCGAAAGGAAAATTGCTGCACCGCAATATAATATGATGACTACACCTTCGCGGACGCAATATCAAGCGGCTTTTCCGAAGGCGAACCGGGAGAACCTGAAATCAGGCCTTGGCGCGCAGCCAATAGATCAGCCCCAAGGACAGCGCCACGGCGACGACGGCGTGCTGAACCTCGGCTGAGGTGTAGGCAAGCAGGAACCCAGTCGCCAAGGGCCCGCAAGCCGCGCCGAAATCCCGCCAAGCCTGCATCCGCGCGAGCGGGCCGATCGCCTGCTCTTCCGCCGACATCGCCTGCACGATCACGGCGGGACCGAGGGATGCCAACGCGCCCCGGAAAAGCAACATCACCAGCGCGCCGAAGACCGTGAAGCCGACAGCGACACTGACGAATCCGACGACGGTAAGAACTCCGGATAAGATAAACACCCGCCGCGCCCCGTATTTGTCCGCGATCCAGCCGAAGAGTGGCGCCGCGATCGCCTCTCCGAAATGCCGCATCGCCAGCAGCGCGCCGCCGCCCATGACCGCGACGGCGAGGGAGGATTCGCGCGCAAAGATTAGGGTAATGCTGATGGCGAAGACCCCGTCGACGCCATAGCCCTGAAGGAAGAACAGGATATCGATGGGCTTGGGCCGGGCGAGCGAAGGTGGCTTTTCATCCCGCGTTTCGGAGGTGTGATGGCGCGGCAGGGTCAGCGCTATGGGAATCGCCAGCGCCGTCGGAATGGCGAGGATCAGGAAGGCATTGTTTGGCCCCACTTGCCCGACCATCCAAGCCCCGATGAACAATGCCGCGATCGGCCCGGCGCGCTGAATCGCCCGGCCGACCCCGACCCGGACACCGACCTCGGCGCGGTACTCCACCGAATAGACCAGCGTTACCAGGATCAGCGCCGCGTAGGTCAGCCCCCACATTATCCGGGCAAGCAAGATAACCACCGGCCCCTCGCCGATGCCGTATAGCGCGGTCGAAACCGTCGCCAGCACCGCCGCGCCGAGGCACATGCGCCGCACGCCGATCTTGTAGGTCAGCCGCGCGATCATTCCATAGGCGAAAACCCGCACGAAACGGTTCGCCGACAGCATCACCCCGACCCATGGCAGGGTAAGGCCGAAATCCTCGGCATAGGCCGGCAGAACCGCGTAGATCAGCGCGTCCCCAAGCAGCGCCAGGGACAGGATCGCGGACGAGCCGACTATGGCATTCCAGCCACCCTTTGACGGCTCACTCAATAGCCGGTGGTGACTTCAACTAGGATGTCGTCCGGATCCCGCATATAAATCGAGCCCTTGGTCTCGCCGCCATGCACATCGTGCTCGATCCCGCGTTCCCGCGCGGTCTTGACGACGGCGGCGTATTGCTCGGGCGTCCCCTTCAGCGCAACGTGATGCATGCTGCCGATACCGCGCTGGGTCTTGGCCGGGCCTTTCTTGGGAAAATCAAAGAAGGCCAGCATGTTGCCGCCGCCCATATCGAGGAAGATATGGGTCGAGCTCGGCTCATCCCGGTTCGGTATCACCTTGGCCAGCCGCATGCCGAGAACCTGGGTGTAAAACTCGATAGTCTTCTCCAAGTCAGAGCAGATCAGCGCCAAATGATCGACGCCGCCGGTGCCGACGGGGTTAGAGCCGGCGGGCGCGTTGGATGGCGCGTATTTCTCAACCAGCGCGGCGCGCCTGGCGTCATAGTCGATATCCTGGGTATCCGGCATCGCTCGTTCCGTTCCTTGCCATTCAAACGCGATAGTTGGTGAAGGACGCGTTAAGATCAAGCATGATGGTCGTATCCACGGCCTTCTCCGTCGTCCCGTTAAACAACTACCGTCGTCCTCGCGAAGGCGGGGACCTCAATTTCGTTACAAAAGGCGGCAACATTGACCGTT
>JADHLJ010000189.1 GCA_016780745.1 Alphaproteobacteria bacterium
ACGCCGGAGGGATCGACATTGCCGCCATCGGGCTCGAACATGATGCAGCGGATACCGTCGAAATCCACCAGGGGGTGCAGATCCTGGGCTTCCTTGATGGAAAGCTCGTGAAACTCGACCTGAAAATACCGGGCCTTGGCGGCCTGGATGCGGAGTTGATGCTCGCGGTCGGCGGTCTGCGCCAGATAGAGCGATCCCGGTTGAAAGATGCCGCAGCCCTGGCCGGTTTCCTTCTCCAGATCGGCGTAAAGCTGCATCGTGTAGTATTGCAGCCGCGAGATGTTGTTGTTGTCGTGCAGCCCGTGAATGCCCGCCGCCGCGTGCCAGGTTGATCCGGATGTCAGCTCATCACGCTCCAAAAGCACGACATCGGTCCAGCCCATCTTGGCCAGATGATAGAGAATGCTACAGCCGACGAGCCCGCCGCCGATGACAACGGCCTGGGCTTGGGTTTGAAGGGCCACGGTGGATCTCCCGGAACAAGGCAAGAGCTCGGAGACTAGACCATGGCGCGCCGTCGCGGGATTTACTTTGCGCGAGGCGACATCCTTGGGCCGCTCCGCGTCATCGCGTCTTTCTCTCTCCCTCCACACCCCCGTCGCCCTGGCGCAAGGCAGGGCCCGGGCTCGGGCTTGTCGTCGTGACGGTTGGCTCCTCGCCTGGCGCCGCCGATGCGAGGTCCTGCCTTACGCCAGGACGACGGTGGAGATTTATCGTGTCGATACACCCCCACCGCCCCACCATGGGCGCGTCGATTGCTGGCCCCACATCACCCGTCGCCCTGGCGAACGGCAGGGCCTCGGCTCGGGATTGTCAACGTGACGGTCGGGGCTTCGCCTGGGCCAGCGGTGCGAGGTCCTGCCTTGCGCCAGGACGACGGGCGAGATTTATCGTGTCGATACACCCCCACCGCCCCGCCATGGGCGCGTCGTTTTCTGTACCCACATCCCCCGTCGCCCTGGCGAACGGCAGGGCCTCGGCTCGGGATTGTCATTGTGACGGTTGGGTCTTCGACTGGGTTGAACGGCGCGGAGTCCTGCCTTGCGCCAGGACGACGGGGGAGATTTATCGCCCCGATCTCGCTAGGCGACGCGCAGGGCCGGATCGGCGGCTTGGTTCCAGCTCGCGTACCAGGCCTTGAACAGCGCCAACTGATCGGCGGCGTAACTCTTCTGGCTGGCCGAAAGCTCATCCGTCGTGTTGAAGTGATATCGGTAGGCCTCGTCACCCTCGAGCAGCATCAGATATTTGTAATACAGCACCAGGTCACAACCTTCATCGAAGGAGGACAACACGCCCAAGGCGGCCTCGAGGTCTTGCGCCCGTGCCCGCGCCTCGACATTGCCGGCCGCCGCGCTTTCGCAGAGCGCGACCAGCGTGAGCACCTCGCGGGGCAGGACATTGCCGATACCGGTGATCGCGCCCACCGCGCCGCAATTGACATAGCCGTGGAAGACATTGGTATCGACACCGACCATCAGCGCCAGCGCCTCGTCCTGGCCGGTGATGTGCTCGGCGGCGTAACGCAGCGCCGCCGATCCGCCGAACTCCTTGAAGCCGACGAGGTTGGCATGCGCCCGGCGCAGATCGAAGAACAGATCCGCCTTGGTCTCGAAACCGTAATAGGGGCTGTTATAGATCACCGCCGGTAGATCCGGCGCGGCGTCCAGGATCGCCGCGAAATGCGCCCGCTGCGCCGCGACCGAGGCACCGCGAGAGAGCACCCGGGGGATCAGCATCAACCCCTTGGCGCTGACCTTGGCGGCATGGGCCGCATGCTCGACCGCCAGGCGCGGGTTCTGCGCGCCAGTGCCGACGATCACGGGGATGCCGGCCTTCACCAGGCGCTCGACCCCGGTCTGGCGCTGAGCATCGGTCAGGAGCGGCCAATCTCCCATCGATCCGCAATAGACCACCGCCGACATGCCGAGATCGATCAACTCCCGCCCCTTGGTGACGAGCGCGTCGAAGTCCGGGGCCCGGTCGGCGCCACAAGGTGTCATCAGGGCCGGAATGCAGCCCGAGAAGATGGTCGTGTCCGTTGCGGCGGTGTTCATGGTTCTGCTCCCGATTTCCCTCGAAGGATGATCATAGCCTATCGTCGCCCGAGCGCCATTATCCGTCTTGTGCGAGAGTTTAATCGACGCTGAAAATTCGGCACAATCGAAAGCCATGAACAAGCTCGTTGAAAGTCAGGGTGATTTCGATATCGCTTTTCGGGGCGGCGGCTCCGCGGAAGCGCTTTTCGATGAAGTCGCCGACACCGTCTATTTCGAGAAGGACCGGCTCGGTCGGTACCTGGCGGTGAGCCAGACCCTGGTCGAGCGTTGTGGTTTGACGCGCAAGGACAAGTTGATTGGCCGGCATCCGCGCGATGTGTTTCCAGCCGCTCTCGCGACGCCAATCACGGCTCAGGACCGAGAGGTGCTGGAAACCGGCGCGGTGATACGCGCAAAGCTGGAGTTGCACCTCTATCCTGGAGGGCGGGAGGGTTGGTGCCTGACCTGGAAGGTCCCGGTGCGGGGTCGGGACGGGAGCATCGTCGGCCTGTCCGGTATCTCGCGAGATCTTCGCGAATACCGCGACGAAGACGAAAACACGGGAAATATCGCCAAAGTACTGCGGTTTATCGAGGAGCATGTCGCGGAACAGCTTCGCGCGACGGAGCTGGCCGCGCTGGCGGGCCTGTCGCGGTTTCAACTGGCGGCGCGAATACGCGGCCTTTTCGGACTGACGCTTGGCCAGTACATCACCCGCGCCAGGATCAACGCCGCCCGCGATCGCCTCGCCTCGACGGACCGGGCAATCGCCGAGATCGCGCTGGAATGCGGCTATGGGGACCAAGCGGCGTTTTCCCGGCAATTCAGACGCTCCGTCGGCTTGTCGCCGGGCCAGTACCGGGAGAACGCTAAGTGATGGTTACGCGTTTCTTCCCTGCACGGCTTTGACCTTTGCCCAGGCGTTCATCATTCGCCGACCTGCTTTCAGCCATGCCGACGGGAGCGCTGGTTTTCGCAGTGGCGCGGCAATATGATCCGCATGTCAACCGGGCGGCGGCGGCGATCGTGCTCTCCACCGCCGTTTCCGTCGTTACGGTATCGGGCCGGCTGATTTTGTTGGAGATCGGCTAGGGTCGGGTTCACCGGTCAAGAAAGACGCCTAGGATCATGCCTAAACTTGATGCTCCCGTCCTGATCGCCGGCGCCGGCCCGGCGGGTCTGAGCGCCGCCGCCGTGCTTGCCGAAGCGGGGATCGAGGCAATCGTGCTGGAGGCCGAGCCGGATTTGCCGCTGGAACTACGGGCCTCAACCTTTCATCCGCCGACCCTGGACATGCTCGACCGTTTCGATGCGACCGCCGGGCTGATCGAGCAGGGTTTGATCGCACCCGCGTTTCAGTATCGCGGGCGCGAGGAAGGGCTGATCGCCAGCTTTGATTTTGGCTTGATCGAAGACCTCACCAACCATCCCTATCGGGTGCAGTGCGAGCAGTTCAAGCTGAACCAGCTGCTGGCGAGTTGGCTCGCCAAGGCCGGGCGAACCGAGATCCGCTTCTCCCATCCGGTAACGGCGATCAAGCAGGACGAGAACGGTGTTGAAGTGACCTGCGCCGCGCCAGACGGCGAGGTGCCGCTGGCCGGCAAATACCTGATTGGCGCCGATGGCGCGCGTAGCGTGGTGCGCGCGGCGCTGGAGATCGCCTTCGACGGTTTCACCTGGCCGGACAATTTTCTCGTGGTCTCAACGCCCTATGCCTTCGAGGATCATTTCGAGGATCTGGACTGGGTCAACTACTTCGCCGACCCCGAGGAGTGGTTCTTCCTGTTGCGGGTGCCGGGCCTCTGGCGCTGCATGTTCCCGACCCGCCCCCAGGAAGACGAGGCCGACATCTTCGATCCGGACCGGGTGCGGGCGCGATTGCGCCGGGTGCTCGACCGCGCCGGGCCTTATGAAATCAATCACACTACCCTCTATCGGGTGCATCAGCGCGTCGCGGCGCGTTATCGTGGTGGGCGGTGCTTTCTCGCCGGAGACGCGGCGCATATCAACAACCCGCTGGGCGGCATGGGGATGAATGGCGGTATCCACGACGCGGTCGAACTGGCCGAGACCTTGGTCGAGGTGCTCGGAGGCAGCGGCAACGACTCCCTGCTTGACCGCTACGAAGCGCGGCGGCGACCGATCGCGCTCGATTACGTCAACCGCCTGACGATCCGCAACAAGCGCAATCTGGAGACCGCCGATCCCGCCGAGCAGGCGGCGTTCCGCGCCGAGCTCAAGGCCGCCAAATCCGACCGAGAGGCCGAGCGCGCGTTTCTCAAGCGGGTCTCGATGATCCAATCCCTGGAAGACGCGGCGGCGCTGGCGTGACGGAACAGCACCCCCTCAAGGCGATCGGGTTTTTCACCGCGGCGGTGTTGCTGATCTCGGTGGTGGACGCGGTTTGCAAGATCTACACCGCCGATCTGCATGCCGTGCAGCTTGTCTGGGGCTATTTCGTCGGGATCAACCTCACCCTGGCGGTGTATTTCGTGGTCCGGGGCGAGCGGCTGTCCGGCCTGTTGAAGACCGAGCGGCGCGGCCTGCAATTTGCCCGCCCGGCGTTCTTGGCCGGGTCCATCACCTCGCTGTTTATCGGCCTGACCTATTTGCCGATCGCCGAGACCACGGCGATCGGGTTTACCGCCCCGCTATTCATCACCGCGCTGTCGGTGCCGCTTTTGAAGGAGAAAGTGGGATTTCACCGATGGGCGGCGGTTCTGATCGGTCTCGCCGGTGTTCTGATCATCGTTCGTCCGGGCGGCGGGCTGTGGCATTGGGCGTCGATCATGCCGTTGGTCGGGGCGATGTTCTTCGCCGGCTTTCAATTGATCACCAGGGTTCTCGCGTCAACCGAGCGCACCCATGTGACGCTTTTCCATACTGGCATTGGCGGATTGTTTTGGACCAGCCTGATGGTGCCGTTTTTCTGGACGGAACCGACGCTGGTGCATTGGGCGGTTTTCATCGGTACCGGTGTGATGGGCGCGCTAGCGCATCTCTGCATGATCAGCGCCTTCAACCGCGCCGAGGCCTCCCTGCTGGCGCCGCATAACTATACCAAGATCATCTGGGTCGCGGTTCTGGGCTATGTTCTCTTCGATGACGTGCCGAGCCTGAATATGTGGGTCGGGACCGCCGTGATCGTTTCGGCGGGGGTCTATGTCTTGTACCGCGAGCGGCGTGGGGCGTAGGCTTCGCGGCTTGAATATTGGGGAGACGACTCATGGCCGAGATCATCAAGGGTGGCTGTCATTGCGGTAACCTCGCGCTAACGTTTCACGCGTCCAAGCCCTTTGAGGATATGCCGATCCGGGCCTGCCAATGCACTTTCTGTCGCAAACACAATGTGCGCGCCACCGCCGATCCCGAAGGCCGGTTGGAGATCAAGGTCGCCGACCAGGGCAAGCTGTCACGTTACCGCATGGGCCATGGTATCACCGATTTTCTGGTGTGCCGCGACTGCGGCGTCTATGTCGGCGCGACGATGGAGGACCCCGAGAACAATCAGATCCTGGCGACTTGCGTGGTGAACACCCTGGAGCTGGACCCCGCCCGGATCGCCGCGCCGGCCGAGGCGCATTACGACGAGGAGACACCAGGCTCGCGTTTGGAGCGTCGCCGAAAGCGCTGGATGAAAGTGGAATTCGGGTGATCACGAACCCGCCGCCCGCCCCGCGCCGATGACGGACCGCCCCAACCCCTTCGCCGTTCTGCCCTCGCTCGACGCGATGCTGCGTTCCACCTCGTTGGCGGATGAGGTCGAGGCCCATGGCCGCCCGCTGGTCACCGAGGGCCTGCGCGCCATCATCGCCGAGCTGCGCCAGAACCCCAAGGATCTGCCGGAGACCACCGAGGCGGCGATCGCGCTTATCGCTGGTCTTGCCAAGCAGCGCCTGAGCGCGGCCACGCGCTCTCCGGTGCGGGCGGTGTTCAACCTGACCGGCACGATCCTGCACACCAATCTCGGCCGCGCGATCCTGCCCGAAAGCGCTATCGCCGCCGTCACCCGCGCCGCCGCCTCGCCCAGCAGTCTTGAGTTTGATTTGGAAAGCGGCAGGCGCGGCGACCGGGAACGCGGCCTTGTGGAACGATTGACCCGGTTGACCGGAGCCGAGGACTCGACCATCGTCAACAACAACGCCGCCGCCGTGGTTCTGGCGCTGGATACGCTGGCCCGGCGGCGCGAGGTGCCGATCTCGCGCGGCGAGTTGGTCGAGATCGGTGGCGCCTTTCGCATGCCCGATATCATGAGCCGCGCCGGCTGTAAGATGCGCGAGGTCGGGACCACCAACCGCACGCATCTCCGCGACTATGAGGAGGCGATCAGCCCGCGCACGGCGATGCTGCTGAAAGTCCATACCTCGAATTACGTGGTCGAGGGCTTTACCGCCTCGGTGGGCGAGGCGGCGCTGGCGCGCCTGGCGCGGCAACATGAAATCCCTTTGATGGTCGATCTCGGCAGCGGCGCTCTGGTGGATTTGGCGCAACATGGCCTGCCACGCGAGCCCACGGTGATGGAGGTTCTCAAGGCCGGCGCGGATCTCGTGACCTTCAGCGGCGATAAGCTCCTGGGGGGTCCGCAGGCCGGTTTGATTGTCGGGCGCAAGGACCTGATCGCCAAGCTCAAGCGCAATCCCCTCAAGCGGGCGCTAAGGCTCGACAAGATGACCCTGGCGGCGCTCGACGCGGTATTAAGACTTTATGAGAATCCCGAGACCCTGATCGAACAGGTGCCGACCTTGCGCCACCTTACCCGACCCCGGGACGCAATCGCCGAACAGGCCGAACGACTGGCTCCCCGGTTACGCGAGGCCTTGCTCAAGGCGTTGGGGGATGGTTGGACCGTGTCGGTGGCGCCCTGCCAAAGCGAGGTCGGCAGCGGGTCCTTGCCGGGAGCGGCCTTGGACAGCGCGGCCCTGGTGTCACGCCCCGAAGCCAAACGCGGTGGCGGCGCGGCATTGACTCGACTGTCGGCGCGGTTCCGCGGATTGCCGATGCCGGTGATTGGACGGATCAGCGACGGTGGCTTCTGGCTGGACCTGCGATGCCTCGACGATGAAGCGGGGTTCGTTGAACAACTCGCGAATCTGGCGGGGGAAAGCGGAGCCGAGGGGTGATCATCGCCACCGCCGGGCATGTCGATCACGGCAAAACATCCCTGGTGCGCGCGCTGACCGGAATCGACACCGACCGCTTGCCGGAGGAAAAACGCCGCGGACTAACCATCGATCTCGGCTTTGCCTATGCCGATTGGCCGGGCGGCGCGCGGATCGGCTTCGTCGATGTGCCGGGCCACCACCGCTTTGTCGCCACCATGGTCGCGGGCGTTACCGGCGTCGACGCGGCGTTGATCGTCATCGCGGCGGATGACGGGGTGATGCCGCAGACCCGGGAGCATGTGGCGATCCTCGACCTGCTGAGCGTTGATCGAGGGGTGATCGCGATCACCAAGGCGGACAAGGTCGACGCCGAACGCCTGGCGGTGGTGTCAGCGGATGCCCGGCGCCTGGTCGAGAGAACCGCCATGACGGCACTCCCGATCGTCGAAACAAGTGTTGAGACCGGCATCGGGATCGAGGTGCTGCGGGGGCAATTATCGGCTCTGTCGTCACGCGCGCGAGACGGGGAACAACGGTTCCGCCTCGCCGTCGACCGCTCCTTCGTGATCGAGGGCGCGGGGGTGATCCTGGCGGGCCCGGTTCTTTCGGGCTCGGTCGCCAGGGGCGAGGATCTGGTGGTCATGCCCGGCGGCGCGCGGGTGTCGGCGCGCGGCCTTCGGGTTCAAGATACCGAGGACGAGCGGGCAAGCGCCGGGGATCGCTGCGCCGTGCAAATCGGCGGGCGGGATGCCGGGCGCGCCGCCGCGCGGCGCGGCGACTGGCTCTGTGCACCGGATACCGGCATCGCCAGTCGGCGCCTCGATGTCCGGTTGCACCCGGCGCGCACCCTCGAGAGCGAAATCAAGCATGAACAGCCGGTTCACTTGCATATCGGCGCGGCGGACGTTCCCGGTCGTCTGGCGCTGTTGGATCGCCGGCGTCTAGCGGCGGGGGAGCAGGCCTGGGGACAACTGGTCCTGGATCGAGAGATCTGTTCGGTTCGCGGTGATCGTTTCATTCTGCGTGATCAGTCAGCGCGCGAGACCATCGCCGGCGGCTGGGTTGTCGATCCCCGGGGCGCCGAACGCGGGCGGGCCCGCCCGGAACGCTTGCGGGCTCTCGCGGCGTTGGCGGAGCCGACTCCCGAGGCGGCGCTGGCCGGCCTGCTCGCGGTGGAGGGCGGACCGGTAGACCTGGAAACCTTCGCGCGGCGTTGGAACCTTTCGGCCCAAGCCGCCCACCAAGCTTGCGCCGGGGTCGAGATGATTCAGGCCGACGGGCGGGCCTTTGATCCCGGGTTCTGGCGTGACTGGCGCGCGGCGGCTCTGAAGGCGGTGGCGACGGCGCATCGCGAACATCCCGAGCGTCTTGGCCTTGACGCGCCCGGCCTCGCCGCGACCATGGGTCGCCGCGTCGTCGACGCCCGATTGGTGCTGGCCACGCTGGTCGAGGATGACGAGCTGGCCCTGGATTTCGGCACCTATCGCCGCCCCGATCACGCGCCGGTTCTGGCGCCCAACGACCAGGCGGCGTGGGAGCGCTTGCGCCCACTGCTCGGCGACGCGGAGCATCCCGCCGAGGTTGCCCATCAGATCGCCCGGTCCCAGGGTTGGGAGCTCTCTGATCTCCTGTCGCTTCTCGGACGCCTGGAACGCCATGGCCGGGTGATCCGGATCTCGCGCAACAGATATCTATTGCCGGAAAGCGTGACGACCCTGGCGCGCGCCGCCGAGACGGCCATTGAGGAGGGAGCCCTCACGCTGGCCGATTTCCGAGCTCAGTCGGGTGTCGGCCGCAATCTCGCGGTGGAGTTCCTTGAATTCCTCGACCGCAAACGCATGACCCGCCGCGAGGGCCCGCGCCGCATCCTGTTGGCGCGCGCCAACGAGGTGTTTGGGCTTTAAGGGCTTGGAAGGTAGGGGAAGAGGTCAGGCGTTGTGCTCCGATATCCTCCACATTGACCAGCCAAAGTGCGGGTGTCCGCGTTAACGCACTGATGTCCGGCCATCCCCCAATCCGTCGTCCTCGCGCCTGCCCTCGCGAAGGCGGGGGAAGGCGGGGGAAGGCGGGGGCCTCCAAAAAATTGGTCAATATGGTCGCCTTTTTTAACGGGAAAGGGGTCCCCGCCCGCGCGCACTGCTGTCCGGGAAAATCTTTTCCGTCGTCCTCGCGTAAGCGGGGACCTCGAAGAGGCGGCGAAATTTGTTATCTTTCTCAACGGTTAAG
>JADHLJ010000190.1 GCA_016780745.1 Alphaproteobacteria bacterium
AGGCCTCGGCCGTCTCGGCCGGATAGGCTTTTACGAAGACGGCGTCGCTGTGCGGCAGTGACACCACGAAGAAGTGCACCTTCCGGGTCTCGCCGCCGATCACCGCCCAGGCCTCGCCAAAGTCCGCCTGAGCATGACCCGCCGGATGCGCCAGCGGCACGAACGTCTCCTTCAGGCGAAGCCGGCGCGGATGGACATAATCCCGCACCGTCGTGTAGCCGCCGTCAAAGCCACGCTCGCCGCGCAGGCGGTCGTAAATCCGCTGGATCGTGTGACGCTGCTTCTTCGGCGCGCTCAGGTCATCGCGCAGGATCTGGTCAATGAACCCGATATGCGGATCCAGCTTCGGACGCCGTGGCTCCATCGTCCGGCGATAACCTGGCGGCGCCGAATGCGACACCATCTTCGCGACCGTCCCGCGATCTATGCCGAACCGCCGAGAGGCTTCGCGCTGGCTCAAACCCTGGCCCAGAACCGCCAGCCGAACACGCCCATATAAATCCACACCGAACATCCCCCGCCTCCGGCAGACCAAGCTGCCAGAGACTGTGACGTGGCGGGGTTTTACCCCGCCACGGCAGGACCATTCCCGCCGTTAGCGTGGCCGAGTTTTGCACCGTGAATTACACGGGAAATTTTTTGACGTAATTTTGACGTAGTAGATTTTCTTGAAATCGGCGAAATCCATGTAACGTGTTGAAATTAAATGACAATCCGTTGTGCAATTTGACGTAATGGGTGTTCGCAAATGTTCTCGTGTGCGGATTCGTTAACTTATTGATTTTAAACCGAAAAATTTGGTGCCGGTTGAGGGACTCGAACCCCCGACCCTCTGATTACAAATCAGATGCTCTACCAGCTGAGCTAAACCGGCGCCTTTGCGCGGGCTGTGTTGGGGAGGCCCGCGCGGTTTGGATCGAGGCTTGTTTGGTTATCCGTCGGGGGACCCGTGACCGTTTCCCGCGATGGAATACCCCGCCTCTTTCCTTGGCGTTGGATAGCGCATGGATCTAGTGAAAGCAATCGGTCTCGGCGGCCGCGCGCGATGGGTCGTGACCGGCGTCGCCGCGCGCATCATTGGAGGCTCCGCCACGCGTGCCGTCGATCGGGCCTTGTTACACCGCCTGATCAGCTTTCGAACATCGCCCGGTTCTTGGCCATGTCATAGGCCTGCTCGGTAAGGTTCTCGGCGTCCCATTCGCTGCGTTCGGCCTCGAAGAAGGGGCCGCCATAGACATGGATGGCGCCGGTCAGCTTGGCGATCGGGTTGGTGACCGAGTGGATGATATTGTCGCCGAGCGGGGCGACATCGCCGGTGGAGAGGGCCTTGGCGCCGGCGGCCTCGATGCGGCCATCGGGGGCGTCCTTGACTCGGCGCCAGAAGATGTTGTCCTCGCGGCCACCATAGACGCCGATCACCGCCCACATCTCGTGATTATGCGGCATGATGGTCATGCCCGGTTTCCAGACGACATTGATAATGGTGAGGTCATCGGACCGATGGATCGGCGTGATCCCGCTATCGGACGGGGCGCCGCCGAGGCCGGTGGTGACGGCGGCGGGGTCGGTGAAGGCGCGTTGCATGATCTCGGCGACGGCGCGGTGGGTGGGGTCGTCCTTGACCGCGGCGCGGCAATCCTCGACGAAACTCTCCAGGTTGAACATGGCGTTTCCTTTCGGTGAGGGGTGTTGTTCAGGCCGCCAGACCGGGCAGGGGCGTCTCGATGGGCGCCTCCAGGGGCATCAGGCCTTCCTCGCAAGCCTTGATCTGAAGGGCGAGATATTTCGAGTAGATCCGGCTCATCGCCAAGCTACCGGCCGTGAACCATAGCCCGGGCTGGCCGGTGCGCCGGAACATGTTGGCCAGCTCGCCATCCGCGCCAAAGCCCCAGATCGGCCCGGTGCGCTCGGCCACCCGGTCGCCCAACAGCTCGCGGACCAGGTCTTGCAAGCCGCGATAACCGGTGGCGAGGATCAACAGATCCGCCGGCGCGATGGTGCCGTCCTTCATCAGCGCGCCGTCCGGGACGAACCGTTCGATCTTGTCCCATTGCATCAGGGGGATCTTGCCGTCGATGATCAGGTCGCAGCAGCCGACATCGATGTAATAGCCGCCGCCGCGCCGGAAATACTTCATCTGGATGCCGGTCTCGTCCTCGCCGAAATCCATCTTGAAGCCACGCGCGCGCAAGCCGTCCAGAATACGCTTGTCGCGGCGTTGCATCTCCGCCGTCACGAGTTGAAAGCCCTTGACCAGAACCGGATAGGGGGTGGCGGTGGCGAGCAGGTCGCAATCGTCGATCGGCGGGCCCTCGGCGTAAAGGCTGTAGAGCAACTGGCCGGATTCAAGGCTGATGATGCCGCTGGAGCCGCGCTGGATCAGCGAGACATCCGCGCCGCTTTCGTAGAGGTCATGGGCCGAATCATGCCCGCTATTGCCGGTGCCGAGAACCAGCGCCTTCTTGCCTTTCCAGCCGGCCCCGGTGGTGTAGCCCTCGGAATGGAGGATCTCGCCGGCGAAATCCTCGAGACCCGGCAGGTCGGGAATAAAGGGTCTTGTGTTGGCGCCGGTCGCGAAAACGAGATGCCTCGGACGCATGGTTCTTTCCTGGCCGTCGGCGCGGCGCAGGGTAACGGTCCAGCATTGCGCGGCCTCGTCATAACGGCCTTTCACCAGCTCGGTGCTGGTCCAGAAGTTCAGCTCCAAGGCGTCGGCATAGGACTCGAACCAATTGGCGATCTTGTCCTTCGGCACATAGGTCGGCCAGGTCGTGGGGAAGGCCATATAGGGCAGGTGGTTGGCGTAGACCTCGTTATGCAGGGTCAGCGAGTGATAGCGCTTGCGCCAGTTGTCGCCGATCCGCTCGTGCCGATCGATGACAAGGGTGTCGATGTCGAGCTGGCCCAGCCGCGCCGCGATCGCCAGACCGGCCTGACCGCCACCGACCACCAGGACGGCGGGGTCGCGATCGGCATAACTGGAAACCCGCTCGCGCATGTCCAGCCAGTTATCGCCGCCGAAGCTTCTGGAATAGTTCTCGCCGGAGGGACGGCGCTCGCCGACCCGTTCCTCGAACCCCTTCAGCGCCTCGAGATTGGTGATCAGGGTCCAGGCGTGCAAGCCACCGGCATCATCCGGAACCAGGCGCAAGACCCCGCTACAGCGTCCGGCCTCGGTCTCGAAGGCGATGATCGCCTCCAACGTGTGGGTGCCGGCCCGGGTTACCCAGCGCGGCGGCGTGCGGACCGTGTCGAGGTGAAAGCCGCGCGGGCTCGTCGACGCGGCGGCTTCCAGCAAGGCGCCGGCGATCGCCTGGGGCTCCACCGTGGTGCGCAGGTGCCAGCTCAGCGCCACGACATCCCGCCAGATCCCGCCGGCCTGGAACATCCCGGCGAGCCCGGCGGCGTCCCGATTGCTCAGCGCGCTCTCGAAGCGTTTGAGCCAGTCATCGATGGCTTGGCGCGCATCGGTGTCGTCTGGGTGCCAGGTATCGTCATTCGCCATCGGGTCTCTCCGCCGAGGTTATCAGTCCTTGCCTTTCGCGATCATACAGCGACGCAATGATGACCGCGATGGTTTAGGGCGCGATGGTTTCGGGCACGGCGGGTATCACGCTCCGTTTCATGTGAATTTCGCCAACCATTTCTCGCACCGTTCGGCGTCCCGATCCTCTCCCAAGGCGGTTAGACGCATGGAATACCAGGGGATCCCGCCACCTGGGGCGGCGGTCGCCTTGTCTATGTCCATATATCGAAATATATCGATCTAGGGCTTCAAGCCGAACGTCTGCCATCATCATGGACAGCTTCGCCTGGCGATCCGCGACTCTTGGTGGCGCGACCCTTGGCGGCGCGAGATGAGCGCGATGATCAACTGACGGGTTGCGTCATGCACCGCTAGGCGGGCCTCCACTCGCCATTGCCACGAGCGTCAGTTGCCCAGCCCCAAGGCCAACCTCGCCCGAGGTACCGCCGAGTCCCAAGCATTGCCCTGGACTAGCGTCCCGGCGATCCGGCCCCATTCGTCCGCGCCCTTGGCGCCCTTGCCACAGCCGCCGACCGCGACGGCGATCCTATCGTCGTGGACGAAATCGATAACCGGGAAGCCGCTGGCGGTCTGGGTTACGGCGCAGGTGTCGGTGTGCCAATGGCGGCAACGCTCGAGCGACGGGATGAGCTTTTTCAGGAAGGCCGTGAATTGTGTCCGGTTTTCCTCCGAGCCCTTGCTCTTGAACCAGTTCTGAAAATCAGGAAGCGAGACGAGGCGCCTGTCGGCGTCGGTGCCGATACCGATCTTCAGATAAACATGGCCGTCGGGATACGGGATCGGGGGGAGGATATAGGCGCCGGTCGCGCAGTCGATCATCGTCGGCATATCAGCGAGTTCCTCGGCGACCGAGCCTTCGATCCGAACCAGAACCACGGTGCGTCCATAAACCGTGAGGCCGAGGTCAATCGGGCTCAACCCACAGGCCGCCGTGAAGGCTCCGGTGGCCACCAATGCCTTTTCCGCCGTCAATTGGCGGCCGTCGGAGGTCTCGATCTCGACCCCGCCGGATATTGGACGCAGAGCCGTGACGGTGCCGCGGTCAATATGCGCGCCCGCCTTGTCCGCCAGCACTGTCTGTGCCTGGACCATGGCGCGGGGGCTGATATATCCGGCGGGACCGCTTTCGATCAGGCCATCCACATCGCCCGCCACCGAGAGATAGGGGAACCTGCCGGCGATATCCGAGGCGTCGAGACGCTCGAACACAGCGCCGTTCGGCGCGCTAGCGGCGACGCATCGATCGTTGTAGTCGAAGCCCGGGCCGCCGAGCCCGAGATAGCCGGCGGGTGTGAAAAAGCGAATGCCCGAGCGGTTCTCCAGATCCCGGTATCGGTCGATCGACAGCCTGGCGGTAACCGACCATTCCGAGAACGGGTCGGCGATCCGCGTCATCCGGCCTTCGTCATAGTGGCTGGCGAAGACGCCGTCATGGGCCGCGCGGTCCGCCGGCTCGTCGGGGCCGATACAGGCAATCCCATCGCCGGTTTCCGCCAGGTGACGCGCCGCCGCGCTTCCGATCAACCCCCGTCCAACCACGATTACTCGATACATGTTCCGTCCAATCTAACCCCAGGCGTGACTTGCCATGGCAAAAGCGCGAAGGGTCGCATCGCCGGCGGGCCAGTCGCCGCGCACCATGATGTCGGTGACCTCGAGGCCCTTAAGGCCGAGACCGTTCAGGCGCTCGCCAAGATGCTCCGCCTCGGTGAAACGGTCGACGCGCAGTAGTCCCGGCTTCACCGTCGCATGCAGGAGTGCGAGCGCATCGCCTTCGCTCTCCGCCACCAAGGGCCCCAGAACATAGCCCTTTCCGAACGGGCGAAGGATGGCGAAACCCGAGATCTCGCCATCTTTATGCAGAACATTCACCTCGCCGGTTTCAAACAGATGACGCGGGATATCTCCGCGGTTCACGCCCAGAACGCGCTCATCGATCCTCGCAATGGCGGCAAGATCTTCTATTCCGGCGCGCGCGACTGTTGGATGCGGTTTGGGAGTGCCTTCGAAAACCCCTTGATGCTTTTGCGAACGTCCAACGCTTTTAAAACCAAGCTTTTCGTAGAGAGGCTGGCCTTCCTTGGTGGCCAGAAGCTTGAGGGATCGCGGCCCGGTGTCGTCAAGGACGCGGTCCATGAGCGCGCGGCCAATGCCGTGTCCTTGGGCGTCGGGCGAGACGATTACCAAACCGACCCGTCCGGCGTTCGGCTCCATCGGCCACCACACCGCGATGCCGAGGAGGTCTCCAGTGTCGGGATCCATGGCGCGCCAAATCTTGCCAAGGGCCAAAGCCGGCGCGACGTCCTCCGCTCGGTGCGGCCAGCCGACACTGGCCACCAGAGGCATCACCCGGGGGAGATCATCGAGGCTCCCGGGAGTGATGGTACAGGCGGCGGGGGGCGCCATCAGCTTTGCCTGTTTCCATCGGCGGCATGCATACTCCTCCGCGCGCGTCTCAGGATCGCGATGGGGTCACCGAAATGGCTGTCGAGTTCGTGGAGAATGGCTTCCAGCGACGACGTCGCCAGCATTCCCGCCAACTTGAAATGCTCTTCGGCAAGGTCCTGGCTGCTGCGATAGCCGCCCATGAGCCGGTGCAGGCACAAACGGGTCTCCGCCTGGACCGTCACATAGGTTCGCGACAACCGCTCGCTATCGGCCCCGTCGACGAGGGCGCGGTGGAATTCGAAATCAAGCGCGCCGCCGTCTTTCCAGCGGCCGGCGCGGACGGCCTTGTCCATGCGCTCGGATATCCGATGGAGGCGGCTGGCCACGGCTTCTTGAGCGCCTATGGAGAGGATGCGGCGGATCGCGGCGGATTCGATGGCGGCGCGAACCAGAAATATGTCGGCGAGATCGCGTTCCGAGAAATCGACGACGAAGACGCCGCGATGCGGCTCGCTGCGCAAAAGGCCCTCCTGGATCAGGCGCTGCATCGCTTCCCTGAGCGGGCCGCGGCTGACACCGAAGGCAAGCGCCAGTTCCTTCTCGTTGAGCTGGACATTCGCCGCCAGAGCGCCGGAGAGAATGTCTTCCCGTAAGCGCTCGGCCAGTTGGTTCGAGAGCGTGACCCGGCGCAACGGCGCCGGCGAGGAGAGGGCGGTGGACACCATGCCGCTCTACAACCCGACCAGAGCCGGCAGACCACCAAGATCCGATATCTCATGATAGCCATAGGCCGGGTTTCCCGGGCCATGGCCTCGATTGACGAAGACCCGCGCGGCGATCCGCAGGTCATGCGCGCTCATCAAATCGTAGCGCAGACTGGAAGAGACATGCAGGAAATGCTCCGGCCCGCAGCCCAGCGTGTCGAACATATATTCGAACGCGCGGAGCCTCGGCTTATACGCTTGGGCCTGTTCGGCGGTCAGTACCGCGTGACAGGGCGCGCCCAGCTTGTCGACATTGCTCTGGATCTGGTTGTCGGCGGCGTTGGACAGGATCACCAGGGGCAGGGCCGTCGCAACCTTCGCAAGGGCGGCGGGGACATCCGGGTGAGGCCCCCAGCTCGGCACTGCCTCGACGATCCTGGCGGCGTCCTCGGCGGAAAAGTCGAGGTTCCATTTGCGGCAGGTTCTCTCCAGCGCGTCATGCAATACCTCGGGATAGGGCTTCCACGCCCCCAATACTTCGTCGAAGCGATAGGCGGTGAAATCCTCGATAAACGCCGCCATCGCGGTCTCGCCGACACGACCGGCATACAGGCTCTGGGTGAGCTGGCCGATCCGAAAGTCGGTCAGCGTTCCGTAACAATCAAACGACACGTAGCGGATTGTTGAGGGCAGCATGCTCGGTTCCGAGACGTTGCGAGAGGTATCGCGTTCATTTTGTCGGATTGTTGACAATCGAGCAATCTTTTTAGAACCGTTGTTTCGCGACGCGGGTTGCATGTGGAGCCGATCCACGGCACCTCTCTTGAGTCGGGAGAGACAGCGGTGGAAGATCACGGGTAAGAGGAGGCGGAAATGGCCGCGAATACGGGACAGAACGCGCCGGACGATGATTGGCTCGGCAAGCTCGAAGAGGAAACACTCGAGCCGGATCTCCCCATCATCGACCCGCATCACCATCTTTGTGTGCGCGGCGGCTATACCTATTTGATGCCGGAGCTAGCGCGGGATTTGGCTAGTGGGCACAACATTGTCTCCACCGTGTTCGCCGAGTGTCATTCCATGTATCGCCAGGGTGGCCCGGAGGCCGAGAGGAGCCTGGGCGAAACCGAGTTCGTTCGCGGTCAGGCGGCGATGAGCGCCAGCGGCGGCTTCGGCGCGGCGCGGGCTTGCGAGGTCATGTTCGGTAATATCGATATGACCCTGGGCGAGGCGATCGAGCCGCTGGTCGACCGGCATCTGGAGGCTTCCGGTGGTCGTTTTCGCGGGGTGCGGCTCTCCTCTGGTTGGGATGGTGACGAGCGGATCCACAACGTGGCTCCCCGGCCCGGCCTGCTGGTTGACCCATCCGTCAAACAAGCCGCCGCTTTGCTCGCGCGTCGGGGACTGATGCTTGATAGCTGGCTCTATCATCCGCAGCTGGACGAGGTGGCGGAGCTCGCCGACGCGTTTCCCGATCTCACGATCGTCCTTAACCATGTCGGCACCCCGATCCTCGGTGGCCCTTTCCGTGGCCGGACCGAGGAGGTGTTCAAGGATTGGCGCGTCCGGATTAGCCGTGTCGCCGAGCGTTCCAATGTCTTCGTCAAACTGGGCGCCCTGCCGATCCGGATGCCGGGTTTCGAGGGGGATCGGAGCCTGCCGCCGGGTTCCGTGGAAGTCGCCGAGGCATGGCGGCCTTGGATCGACACCTGTATCGAGGCCTTCGGCGCCGAACGCGCCATGTTCGAGTCGAATTTTCCGGTGCAGAAACGCTGGTGTAGCTATCAAGTCTGCTGGAACGCCTTCAAACGTCTCGCCGCCGGCGCGTCGGAGGAGGAGAAACGCGACCTGTTCGCCGGCGCGGCGGCACGAGCCTATCGCATGAAGGACCCGAACGCCTGACGGATGCGTCTTCGAACCGAAGAGGCTCCTGGCCCGGTTAGATGGCCAGGAAACCGCCGTCGATCACCAACTCGGTGCCGGTAACAAAGCTGCTCTCGTCGCTGGCGAGGTAGAGTACGCCGTTCGCGATGTCCTGGGCATCCCCAATGCGGCCGATGGGGGTGCGTTTGAGGGCCCAGTCGCGGAACTCGTTGCGCATGAGACGGTCCTGGGTCATGCCGGTCAGGATAAAGCCCGGATGGATGGTGTTGACGCGCACCCCGTTGCCGGCGTTGCCGCATTCCAGCGCCGCGCCCTTCGACATGACGCATACCGCGCCCTTGCTGGCATTGTACGAGACGGAGCCGATGGCGCCGACCTTGCCGTAGATTGACGAGATATTGATGACGGAACCGCCATTGCCGGCCTCTTCCATCAACTCGATACCGTATTTCGTGCCGAGATAGACGCCTTCCACGTTCACGCCGTTTACAAAGCGCCAGTGTTCAAGAGTGGTGTCCTTCAGCAGCGCGCCACCGGCACTGACACCGGCATTGTTGAGCACGATATCAAGACGGCCCTCGGTCTCCCGGATGGAGGCGATGACCGACCGCCAAAGCTCTTCGTCGGTGGTGTCCTGCGCCATGGCCCGGGCCTTGCCGCCGGCCTCGGCGATCAGCGAGGCGGTCTCGGCGGCGGTATCTCCGTTCATGTCGGTAACGACAATCGTCGCGCCCTCGCGCGCCAGGGTAAGCGACGACGCCCGCCCGATACCAGAGCCGCCGCCGGTTACCAGCGCGACCTTGCCTGCTACTCTATCCGTCATAATCGGGT
>JADHLJ010000191.1 GCA_016780745.1 Alphaproteobacteria bacterium
ATCGATACTCCGTGGGCACTTGTAGCCGGCGATGAGTTCCCGGCAATGCGCGATGATCGCCTCCGGATCCGGCGTTTGACCTTCCCTCGGTACCACGACCGCGTGCACGGCCTCGCCCCAGGTATCGTGCGGGATACCGATCACCGCGCATTCGGCGAGGCCGGGGAACTGCATGATCGCGTTCTCGACCTCGGCGGAATAGATGTTTTCGCCGCCGGAGATGATCATGTCCTTCACCCGGTCGACGATATAGATGAACCCGTCCTCGTCCATCACCCCGCCATCGCCGGTATAGACCCAGCCGTCGCGCAGGGTCTCGGCGGTCTGTTCGGGCTTGTTCCAATAGCCGATCATTGTGTTGGGGCCGCGGGCCCGTACCTCGCCCGCCACACCGCGCGGCACCTCGTTCCCATCGGCGTCGACGATCTCGATTTCCATGCACGGCACCGCCTGTCCGACCGAGCGAATCTTCTCGGCTTTCGGCCCTTCAAGCACGTGATATTCCGAGCCAAGCAAAGTCGCCAGCGGCGCCAGCTCGGTTTGCCCATAGGCGTGGATGAAACGCGTCTCCGGCATCTTGTCCATGGCTTCGCGCAGGATCGCCAGGGTCATCGGCGAGGCGCCATATAACAGGCGGGTCAGCTTGCTTGTATCGGCTTCCTCAAGCTCGGGAGCCTGCAACAGCATCGCGATCATGGTCGGCACCAATAGCGACACCGTGGAGTCCATTTCCGTGACCCCACGCAGGAAGGCCTTGGGCTCGAACCCCGGGATGAAAGCGTGGCTACCACCGAAAAGCGTCGTCGACAGGAGCATCGCGACGCCAGCGATGTGGAACAAGGGCGGCGCGTGCAACATGCGATCCGCCGGAGTCAGGTTGGCGCCCGCCGCGAAGCACATGGAACTGGCCCACAAGGCCCGGTGCGGCAGCATCACGCCCTTGGTAAATCCAGTCGTCCCGCCGGTGTAGAAAATCCCCGCCAGATCCTCGCCGTTTCGAAAGGCGTCCTCGGCGGGCGCGGCGTCGGCGATCAACTCTTCATAGGGCAACATTCCCTCGGGGCACGTCCCGTCTCCGGCGAAAATCACATGCTCCACCGATGCACAGTCACGGGCGATCGAGGCCCCCATTTCCGCGAAGGCATCATCGACAATCAAGAACCTGGCGCCGGAATCGTTGATCGAATACACATGCTCGGCAAGCGACCAGCGGATGTTCATCGGCACCACATTCGCGCCGGCCCAGAATGTCCCGTAGTAATATTCGGCATAGCGGTGGGAGTTGTAGGAGAGCATCGCCACCCGATCCTCGGGCCGCATCGAAAGGCCGTGCAACGCGCCGGCCAGGCGGGCGACCCGGTCCTGGAGCTCGGCCCAGGTGAACTGGCCGTTCTGCGAGACCATGGCAATCCCGTCGGGTGAAATCTTCGTCCCGCGACGAAGGCCTTGTGTCATATACATCGCTGAAATCCTCCGAGCCGATCCCGAACCCGCGCCCAAAATTCAGGAACTGGCTTATAATATCCGAGGCCGCGTGTGGCCAGAACGCGGAACGGCACCTCGGCGATTGCTTGAGGTGGCGGCGAAAAAACGGGCATCACGGGTGTCAAAACGTCGCGAGGATCCAACGGCAATCAAAACCAAGGTACAACTAAATTTCACTAAAAGTTGACAGATCCCCTCTCTAGTTTAATCGTGAGGTGAATCGGAGCCGAAGGAATATCGGCCCGGCTAGCGGGACAGGTCGAGATTTACACTTCCGTTTATCTTGACTCTGAACGTGAAGGCGATGGAAAGAACGTGGTGCCAGAACAGTCACCCAACAAGCACGTGACGCGAGAACGCGAGGCGCGCCGTCGGCTACAGGCCGATGACAAGGATTCGCGCGCGCGCGCCACCCTTGCCGATGCCTTGATGTGCCAGGACCGCCTGCAAGAGGCCTCTCTGGAATTCGCCAAGGTCGCCGTCGCTGATCAATCACATCCCTCGGCCCATAAAGGCCTGGCGGCGATCGCGAACTATTTCGGCCACCCCCGCCGCGGCCGCCGGATCATGCAGGATTTCTACGAGCGCGAGCCGATTGAACTCGATCCCTACGGCTCGGATTTACCGAAGGAACAAAGACCGCCCGCGATACTGCAAGTTCGCGGCTTCGACAAGACCCGCATCATGCTCGGCGCCCGCTCGGACGGTACTGTCAGCACGAAACTTCGGGGCGGGCATTTCACCACGAAATTCCTGCTTCTCGACCCGCCATTCCAGGTCCACCGCTTCACCATCTCGCGTGACAATATCCTGCGACCCGACATACTGCCGCCACATGCGCTCATCCTGAACACCATTGCCGACGCGGATGTCGAGGGCTCGTCGCTCCGAAGCCTCGGCGCGTATCTGGAGCAACATCCCGAGACGACGATCATCAACCGACCGGACCGCGTCGCCGATACCGCGCGGGACCGAAACGCCGAGCGACTGGCGGGTATCGACGGTCTGACCTTCCCGCGCACCGAGCGGATCCGGTTCGAGAACGCTTCGCCGGACAAGGTCGCGAGAATAATCGATGAGTTGGAATTTGCCTTTCCCTTCCTCATCCGGCGCGTGGGCACCCAGACCGGGCGCAGTTTCGCGCGGATCAGAAACCGCCAGGACCTCGACGACTACGTCAAGGAGCGGTTGAACGGGACCTATTTCGTTATAAATTACCGCAAAATTCTCTGGGAAGGCCGGTTGTTCCGTAAACTTCGGCTATTTCACATCGACGGGGAGTTCTTCCCGGTCGTCTGCCATCTGGACAAGGTTTGGAACGTGCACGGCGGAAACCGAAAGACCATCATGCGGGGTGACGAGGTCCTGATGGCGGAAGAGAAAAGCTTTCTCAAAGACTGGAAAAGCTATGTCGGCGCGGCCAATGTCCAGCGCATCGAGACCGTTGCGGAGCGGACGAGCTTGGAGTTTTTCGGCATGGACTTCACAATCGACAGTGATGGATCTCTGTTCATTTACGAGCTTAACCCGGCAATGCGCCACAGCTTCGATCACGCCCGGAATTTCCCGTACAAACTCCCCCATGACAAAGCGATTTCCAACGCGTTCCAAGCGATGATCCTGAAGCGCTTTCCCTAGACAAGGATCGGGACCTGTTCCCGGCGGCGTTCCAGGCTCGGACCGAATTTTTCCGCATCAGGCGGACAATTGAATTTCCCGGTCGGAAACAATCCAGAAAATGGCTGAACCAAGCCGATTTTCGCGCCAACACGCGTCGAGCCGTGACAAATTGTGAATTTGCTATAGATTGACATTCTTGATATGACCCGCGCGCTTGGCGCGGTGCGTCAAGGCTCCTTCGAGAGGAGGTCGCGAACCATGCAACGTTGACTTTGGCCGGCTTGATCCCGGTCGGGCCGCGGACGCGACCTCTCAGGGTGAAACGAGTACGAATAGTCGGATACCAAGGCAATGCACGGTTCTGATCAAAGACAACCCGCCGGTCTCTACGACCCGGATCACGAGCATGACAATTGTGGTGTTGGCTTCATCGCCAATATCAAAGGCCGAAAAAGTCATGAAATCGTGCGCCAGGGGCTCCAGATTCTCGTCAATCTGGACCACCGCGGAGCCGTGGGCGCCGATCCGTTGGCCGGTGACGGCGCTGGTATCCTGATTCAGGTTCCCGACCGCCTGATGCGCGAGGATATGGCGCGCCAGGGTATCACTCTGCCCGCCCCCGGCGGCTATGGCGTCGGCATGGTCTTCCTGCCGCGCGTCGAGGAAACCCGCGCGCGTTGCGTTGCCAGTATTGAGCGCTCCATCGCCGCCGAGGGCGGCGCCATTCTCGGCTGGCGCGACGTGCCGACCGATAATTCCTGCCTCGGCGAGAGCGTCCGCGACGAGGAGCCGCTGATCCGCCAGGTTCTGGTGGCCCCGCCCGCCGGGCTTACCGATCAGGACGCGTTCGAGCGCAAGTTGTTCGTGATGCGCAAGCAATCGCACGGCAAGATCTGGTATCCCGACGCGGACGGCAAGGGCGACGAGACCGGGGTCTTCTACATCACCTCGATGTCGTCCCGGACTATCGTCTACAAGGGCATGGTGCTGTCCGGCAACCTGCCGGTCTACTATCCCGATCTGCATGACGAGCGTACGGAATCCGCGCTCGCCCTCGTCCATCAACGGTTCTCGACCAATACTTTCCCGTCCTGGAAGCTGGCCCAGCCGTTCCGCTTGCTCTGCCATAACGGCGAGATCAACACGGTCCGCGGCAACATCAACTGGATGATGGCGCGCCGCCAAACAATGGCGTCCGAAATCCTGGGCGAGGATCTGGACAAGCTGTGGCCCCTGATCGGCGATGGCGCGTCCGACTCCGCGACTTTCGATAACGCGCTGGAGCTTCTGGTCGCCGGTGGTTACTCGCTCTCGCACGCGGTCATGATGATGATCCCCGAGGCGTGGAACAACAATCCGCTGATGGATCCGCCGCGCAAGGCTTTCTACGAGTATCACGCGGCACTGATGGAGCCCTGGGACGGGCCGGCGGCCATCGCCTTCACCGACGGCAAACAAATCGGCGCGACCCTGGACCGAAACGGCCTTCGCCCCGCCCGCTACGTGGTGACCACCGACGATCTGCTGATCATGGGCTCCGAGGACGGCGTGCTTCCGGTCGCCGATGACAGCATCATCCAGAAATGGCGTCTGCAGCCCGGCAAGATGCTGCTGATCGACCTGGAAGAAGGCCGGATCATCGACGACGAGGAGCTGAAGGCGCAACTCGCCGCGGCCCATCCCTATCAGGAATGGCTCGACCGCACCCAGATCCAGCTCGAGGATCTGCCGCAAGAGATCGGCGCCATGTCGCCGGACGCCGAGACCCTGCTGCAGCGCCAGCAGGCCTTTGGCTATACCCAGGAAGATATCAAGCAATTCCTCACCCCGATGGGGCTGAACGGCGATGATCCGATCGGCTCGATGGGCCGCGACACGCCGATCGCGGTGCTCTCGGACCGGCCGAAGCTGCTGTTCGATTATTTCATGCAGTGCTTCGCCCAGGTTACCAACCCACCGATCGACCCGATCCGCGAGGAATTGGTGATGTCGCTGGTCTCGCTGATTGGGCCGCGGCCAAATCTGCTGGAACTCGAGGGAGCGAACGCCAGGCACCGCCTGGAAGTGCGTCAACCGATCATCAGCAATCTTGATCTGGAGCGTATTCGCCAGATCGAGAACCATGTCGACCAGACTTTCCGCGCCAAAACCCTGAGCATGACCTATCCGGCCACCGAAGGCGCCGAGGGCATGGAAGCGGCCATGGAACGCCTCTTCCAAGAGGCCGAGGACGCGGTAAAGGGCGACTACAATATCCTCATCCTGTCCGACCGGGACGTCGACGCGGATCACATCCCGATCCCATCGCTCTTGGCGACGGCGGGTGTCCATCACCACCTCATTCGCGAGGGATTGCGGACCAGCGCCGGCTTGGTGATCGAGACCGGGGAAGCCCGCCGGGTCCACGATTTCTGCCTGCTCGCCGGCTATGGCGCCGAGGCGATCAACCCGTATCTCGCGTTTGATACCCTGTCGGACATGGCCCCCAGGCTTGGCCGTGACGATGTCGAAAAACTGCACGAGAATTACATCAAGGCGATCGACAAGGGTATTTTGAAGGTCATCTCCAAGATGGGGATCTCGACCTATCAGTCTTATTGCGGCGCGCAGATCTTTGACGCGGTCGGCCTGTCCGATGACCTGTTGGCCCGGTACTTCACCGGCACCAAATGCGCCATCGGCGGTGTTGGTCTCGATGAGGTCGCGAGCGAGGCCGCGAAGCGTCATGCCATCGCCTATCAAGGGGTGTTGCAGTTCAGCGGCGCGCTCGATATTGGCGGCGACCTTGCCTACCGGTTGCGCGGCGAGACCCATGCCTGGACGCCCGAGACCATCGGCCTGCTTCAGCATGCCGCCCGGTCCGGCGACCAGAACCGCTACCGCGCCTATGCCAAGAAGATGAACGACCAGGATCGCAAGTTGCGGAATATCCGGGCGCTGTTCGATCTGAAATTCTCCGACAATCCGGTACCGCTGGACGAGGTTGAGCCGGCCGCCGAGATCGTCAAGCGCTTCGCCACCGGCGCGATGTCCTTCGGCTCGATCTCCTGGGAGGCGCATACCACGCTTGCCATCGCCATGAACCGCATCGGCGGGCGCTCCAACAGTGGCGAGGGTGGCGAGGACGATAGGCGTTTCACGCCGCTGGAAAACGGCGACAACATGGTCTCGCGGATCAAGCAGGTCGCCTCGGGCCGCTTTGGCGTGACCACCGAGTATCTGGTCAACGCGACGGACCTTCAGATCAAGATGGCCCAGGGCGCCAAACCCGGTGAAGGTGGCCAGCTGCCCGGCCACAAGGTCGATGACTGGATCGGACGGGTACGCCGCTCCACCCCGGGTGTCGGCCTGATCTCGCCGCCGCCGCATCACGACATCTATTCGATCGAGGATCTGGCGCAGCTAATCCATGATCTGAAGAACGTCAATCCCGAGGCCCGGGTCAGCGTCAAGCTGGTCTCGGAATTGGGCGTTGGCACGGTCGCGGCGGGTGTCGCCAAGGCGCATGCCGACCACGTGACCATCTCCGGCTTCGAGGGCGGTACCGGCGCCAGCCCGATCACCTCGATCCAACATGCCGGTAGCCCCTGGGAAATCGGCCTCGCCGAAACCCACGAGACACTGGTCCGCAACCGCCTGCGCGGCCGCATCGCGGTCCAGGTCGATGGCGGTTTCCGCACAGGTCGCGACGTGGTCATCGGGGCCCTGCTGGGCGCCGACGAGTTCGGCATCGCCACGGCGGCGCTGGTCTCGACCGGCTGCATCATGATGCGCAAGTGCCACCTCAACACCTGCCCGGTCGGGGTCGCGACCCAAGACCCGGAACTGCGCAAGCTGTTCACCGGTCAGCCGGAGCATGTCATCAACTTCTTCACCTTTCTCGCCGAGGAAGTGCGCGAGTTGATGGCCGAAATGGGTTTCCGGCGCTTTGAGGACATGATCGGACGACGCGACCATCTCGAAAGCCAAGGCGTGATCGAGCATTGGAAAGCCCGCAACCTGGATCTCTCGCGCATTCTGCACGCGGTGGAACCCGGCCCCGATGTGGCGATCCGTCAGTGCGAGGAACAGGATCACGGCCTCGACAAGGCGCTCGACAACATGCTGATCGAAAAGGCCGCGCTGGCCATCGAGTCCGGCACCCCGGTCACCATCGAGACGCCGGTCGCCAATACCAACCGCACGGTCGGTGCCATGCTTTCCGGGCGCATCGCCAAGAAATACGGCAACGCGGGCCTTCCGGACGGGACCATCCACGTCAAACTCAAGGGTAGCGCCGGACAAAGCTTTGGCGCCTTCGCGGCCCGGGGCGTGACCTTGGAGCTGGAAGGCGGCGGCAACGACTATGTCGGCAAGGGTCTGTCGGGCGGGCGCTTGATCGTCTATCCGCCCAAGGCCGGTAACTTCGCGCCGGAACGCAACATCGTCGTCGGCAATACCGTCCTTTATGGCGGCATCGAGGGTGAATGCTTCTTCCGCGGCGTCGCGGGCGAACGGTTCGCCGTCCGGAACTCCGGCGTTACCGCCGTGGTCGAAGGTGTCGGGGATCATGGCTGTGAGTACATGACCGGTGGTGTCGTCGTCGTTCTGGGCCAGACCGGGCGTAACTTCGCCGCCGGAATGAGCGGCGGTATCGCCTATGTCCTGGACGAACACGGTGATTTCGAGGATCGCTGCAACCGCGCCATGGTCGATCTCGAGCATATCGACGAGAATGGCCCGACCAGCGGCGGCGACGTCATGGCGGACATGACACGGGACGACGCGCTTCGGCTGAAATCCCTGATCGAGACCCATCTCGAGCTGACCGGAAGTGGCCGCGCGCGGCAAATTCTGGATCTCTGGGATCAGTATCTGCCGATGTTCGTGAAGGTCTTCCCGACGGATTACCGACGGGCCTTGGCGGAAATGAACGCCGCCTCGGAGCAGGAAAAACTTGAAGGCGCCACCGTGCTGGCGGGTGAATAGACGATGGGCAAGGTAACGGGTTTCAAGGAAATCGAGCGGCGCGACAACAGCTATGCGCCGGTCTCGGAACGGATTAAGCACTATCGGGAATTCGTGGTGCCGCTGCCCGAGGACGAACTGCGTCAGCAGGGTGCCCGGTGCATGGATTGCGGTATCCCCTATTGCCATAACGGCTGTCCGGTCAACAATCTGATCCCCGACTGGAACGACCTGGTCGATGACGGGAATTGGCGGGGGGCGCTGGACGCGCTGCATGCCCCCCACCACTTCCCGGAGGGCCCCGGACGGAGCTGCCCCGCCCCCTGCGAGGCGTCCTGCACCCTGAACATCACCGACAACCCGGTGACCATCAAGAACATCGAATGCGCGATCATCGATCGGGGATGGCAAGAGGGTTGGATCGAGCCGAAGATTTCGCCGCGCCGCACCGGCAAACGCGTGGCCGTGGTCGGCTCCGGCCCCGCCGGCCTCGCCTGCGCCCAGCAACTGGCGCGTGTCGGTCACGCGGTTACCCTTTATGAGCGTAATGCCCGCATGGGCGGTCTGCTGCGCTATGGCATTCCCGACTTTAAGCTGGAGAAGCAACAGATCGACCGCCGGCTCTCCCAGATGCTGGCCGAGGGCGTTGAGTTCCGCTCCAATGTCGAGGTTGGCGTGACGATCTCGGTCGATGATGTGCTCGCCGACCACGACGCGGTGGTGTTGACCGGTGGCTCCGAGGTTCCGCGCGACATGAACACCACCCCGGGCCGCGATCTGGACGGTGTGCATTTCGCGATGGACTTCCTGACCCAACAGAACCGGCGCGTGGCCGAGGAGCATATCGGCGACAACCGTCCAATCCTGGCCGGCGGCAAACATGTGGTGGTCATCGGCGGCGGCGATACCGGCTCCGACTGTGTCGGCACCTCGATCCGCCAGGGCGCGGCCTCCGTCACCCAGCTTGAGATCATGCCGAAGCCGCCGGAAGCCGAGAACAAGGCGCTGACCTGGCCGAACTGGCCAATGAAGCTGCGGACCTCCTCCTCCCATCTCGAGGGAGCGGAGCGCGACTGGTCGGTTTCGACCCGGGCCTTCAAGGGCGATGGCAACCGGGTGACCGCGCTCGAGTTGATCCGCAACGAGTGGAAGACCGGCGACGACGGACGCATGTCCATGATCGAGGTCGACGGCACCGCCTTCGAGATCAAGGCGGACCTTGTTCTTCTCGCCATGGGCTTCCTGCATCCGCGTCATGATGGAGCGGTCGAGGGTTACGGCGTCGACAAGGAC
>JADHLJ010000192.1 GCA_016780745.1 Alphaproteobacteria bacterium
AATTACGCGGACGCCGCCAACGCGCTTGGCTGTAACGGCATCCGGGTTGAGCATCCCGACCAAGTCGCCGGCGCTATTGCCGCCGGTCTGGCCCATAAGGGCTCGCCCACGGTGATCGACATGGTGGTCACCCGCGATCCGGCGAAGATGCTACCGGGTGTCGACAACCGGGCGGCGACGATCAAAAAGGGTGACCGGGTGGCCTAGGTTTGAGCGCCAACACTGGCGGGCTTCGCATCCCGTCGCCCTGGCGAAAGGCAGGGCCCGCCGGCGGTACCATCTGTCCCGTTGATCAAGCTGAGATTCATTGCACGGAGCATCCAAGGCCCTGCCGTTCGCCAGGGCGACGGTTTGGTTTTTGGGTCAAGAGGCCTTTGGCGCTACTCCGCCGCGAGGCTCTCGCTCGCATTGTTCCGGCCCGCGACATAGGCACGGCAGGCATCGCCGAAAGCCTCGAAGATCTTGGCGTTGTGCCCGATGACCGGACGTGGCCATTCCGGGTGCCATTGCACCGCGAGCGCGAAACCGGGCGCGTCGGCGATGCTGATCGCCTCGATGATACCGTCGGGGGCCACCGCCTCGACCCGCACCCGGCCTCCCGGACGGTCGATACCCTGGGCGTGCAGGGAGTTCACCAAGACGTTCTCGGCTCCAATAATGCCGGCCAGCATGCCTCCGGGCGTTATCCGAATATCGTGGGCCGGACGATAGCGCCGAGCATGATCGTCGACATCCCGGCGCATGCGGTGATCGAATTTGCCCTCGAGATCAAATACCCTCTGATGAAGCGTCCCGCCAAAGGCGACATTCATTTCCTGCAATCCCAGGCATAGGCCGAGCACTGGAACACCGCGCGCGACACAGGCGCGGATCAGCGGCAGCATCGTCGCGTCGCGATGCGGGTCGTGCTTGGTCCCTTCGGCGCTCTGCGGTCCGTCATAGTTATGGGGTTCGACATTCGCCGCCCCACCGGTCAGCAGCAAGCCATCGATTCGTTCGACATAGGTCTCGATCATCGCCTCGTCTGCCAACACCGGCATGATGATCGGCGTGCATCCGCCGGGATCGGCGACCGCCATCAGATACTTCTCGCCGACGCGGTGAAACGGATGGACCTCCCCCGCCATCCGGCAGGCCGAGACCGCGACCAGTGGGCTAGGTGATTGCGTCGTCATATCCATCGGCTCCGAAAATCGAATCAGGGCGCCCGACTCACGATCGGTTGAGTTGGCGTTGCCGCGAGAGTCTGCCATATCTTGGCGATGGATGACATTACCCAGACACTTCTTCAGTACAAGGGCATGGTCGCCGGAACCTGGCTGGTGCTGCTGTTCTTCGCCGAGCGACTGGTGCCGGCGGTCGAACGCATTGGTGGCTGGCATCGGGTCCTGCGCAATGCCGCCTTGTGGGGCATCAATATCGGACTAAGCCTGATGGTAATCGTCCCGCTCTCCTATTGGGCGACGGATAGCGCGCTGGACTGGCGACCCGATTGGTATACCGGCTGGCTGCCGATCGCGGTGGACATCGTCATCCTGGATTTCCTGATTTACTGGTGGCATCGCTGCAACCATGTAGTGCCGGTGCTCTGGCGGTTTCATCAGGTTCATCACCTCGATGAGTTTTTGGATGTCACCTCGGCGGTGCGCTTTCATTTTGGCGAGGTCTTGCTGTCAGCCTGTTTCCGGGCGGTGGTGATCCTGGCCCTGGGGATGCCTCTGGCATCCATATTGGCATTCGAAGCCCTGGTCCTGCTTGCCGCCGCGTTCCAGCATTCCAATCTCAGCCTGGAGAAGAACCGCGAGGCGGCGATCTCGTCGCTGCTGATCACCCCGTCCATCCATTGGGTCCACCACCACGCGGTACGCGCGGACACCGACTCGAACTACGGTACGATCTTTAGTTTCTGGGACACGCTATTCGGCTCGCGGAGCCCGACACCACGCACCCCCGAGATGAAGATCGGCGTCGAGGCACGCTCGGATATCGGCCTGCTGGGCCTGCTGCTCAGACCTTTCCGGCGCCAGGACTAAGATCCCCCAAAAAGGCTAGTTATTGTCGCCGCCGAACATGTCGGGATTGACCTGAAACAAGGTCGAGTCGAGTTCAAGCCCACGCTCGGGATCCAACAGCGAGACCTGAACCTCAACCCCCTGGGCGTCGCGGATATACCATTGCTTGAGAGAAAGCGGCGCGTCGGCGAATAGCAATCGCACCGCGCCTGCCTCAACATCACCCTTCATAGTCAGGGTAACCGCCAAGGTGCCGGCGCCCCTTTCCACGGCGGCGACGTCGTGATTGTCGGATAGTTTCACGTTTTCCGAGACAAGAATGCTAAGCGGGGTCGAGGAGATCGGCACATGGCTGATCTGTTCGAGCTCCTTATCCACGTAAATTAAGAAGATCCCATCGGCCACCAACAGGATCGGCGCCGGCGGATCGTACTCGAACCGCATCTTGCCGGGTCGCGAGATATAGACCGTGCCGCTCGCAAGATTACCGGTGCTGGCGCGCTGGATAAATCTGGATTTCAGCGTGGTGATCGCGTTCAGATAGACCTCGACCCGTCCAACATCGCTTGCGTCCTTGGTACCGGAAGACGCCGCCGACGCGCCGGTCGCCACAAGCATGGAGAAGAGCGCGCCAATAAGGAGAATATGTCTGATCATCATCCCGATGTGGCATGTCCCGAGAGACTTCGCAAGGCGGGCGAGGCGGTTTTAGTCCTCGGAGTGATCACCGACCAGGACCTCGCGCTTACCGACATGGTTCGCGGCGCTGACAACGCCGTCGCTTTCCATGCGCTCAATGATTGTCGCGGCGCGGTTATAGCCGATCTTGAGGTGCCGCTGGATGAAGCTCGTGGATGCCTTGCGTTCACGGGCGACGATCGCGACAGCCTGATCATAAAGCTCATCCCCGCTGCCACCTTCGGAATCACCAACCCCCAGCCCATAAGGCGCGAGCGGGTCACCGACCTCGTCTTCCTCGGTGATCGAGTCGTTGTATTCCGGCTCTCCCTGGGCGCGGAGATGGAGGACCACATCCTCGACCTCCTCGTCGGACACGAAGGGGCCATGCACGCGGGTGATCCGACCGCCGCCGGCCATGTGCAGCATGTCGCCTTGACCCAGTAGTTGCTCGGCGCCCTGTTCGCCGAGAATTGTCCGGCTGTCGATCTTGGAGGTGACCTGGAAACTGATTCGGGTCGGGAAATTGGCCTTGATGGTGCCGGTAATCACGTCGACCGACGGCCGCTGGGTCGCCATGATCACATGAATGCCGGCGGCGCGGGCCATCTGGGCCAAGCGCTGCACCGCGCCCTCGATGTCCTTACCCGCGACCAGCATGAGATCCGCGACCTCGTCGATCACCACGACGATATAGGGCAGTGGCGTCAGATCGAGCGCCTCGTCCTCGAATACCGGCTTGCCGGTGTCGGGGTCAAACCCGGTCTGGACCCGGCGCTTCAAGACCTCGCCCTTCTTGCGCGCCTCGGCGAGCCGGGCGTTATAGCCGTCGATGTTCCGTACGCCGAGCTTGGACATGGCCCGATAACGGGTTTCCATCTCCCGCACGGTCCATTTCAGCGCCACGACCGCCTTTTTGGGATCGGTCACGACCGGGCTCAGCAAGTGCGGGATACCATCATAGATCGACAGTTCCAGCATCTTGGGGTCGACCATGATCATCCGGCACTGCTCGGGCGTTAGCCGATAGAGCAGCGACAGAATCATCGTGTTCACGGCGACCGACTTACCGGAACCGGTGGTGCCCGCGATCAAGAGATGCGGCATCCGAGCGAGATCAACAACAACCGGCGTGCCACCAATATCCTTGCCGAGCGCGATGGGAAGTTTAGCGCTGGCTTTATCATAGGTATCGGCCTCGAAAATCTCGCGCAGGACAACCATTTCGCGGCTGGCGTTCGGCAATTCAATACCGATCACATTGCGTCCCGGCACCACGGCGACACGCACGGAAATCGCGCTCATCGATCGGGCGATGTCATCGGCCAGCCCGATCACTCGCGAGGACTTGGTTCCCGGCGCCGGCTCCAGCTCATAGAGGGTGACCACCGGCCCACTGCGCACTTTTACGATCTCGCCCTTCACGCCGAAATCCTGCAGCACGGTTTCCAGCATCCGCGCATTAGCCTCCAAGGTGTCCTTGTCGGGACCGCCGGTAACCTCGGAGGCGGGCGGCGCCAACAGGTTCATTTGCGGCATCCGGTATTCACCGGCGGGCGCGAGATCGAGGGTCTCCTGCTTGGCGGCGGCGCGTCGTTTCTTGCGGGCGTTGTCGGCCTGGGTTTCCACCTGGGGCCCGGCGGCGGTCTCGGAGGCTTCCTCGACAACGGGGGCTTTTTTGGGTGCGCGCTCCGAAACGTCCGGCTCATTATCGATCCGCGCGCGTTTCGTGAGTTTCGCGTCGTTTCCGCCGATGCTCGGTTCTCGTCGCGCGCGCGCCGCTTCAATCCCGCGTCGCGCCAGTCCCGCCGTCACTCCGAGGCCGGCACCAACGGCACGGCGACCGATGCGTCCGCCCTGGCCGCCGATTCTAACGGCGAGCCAAAGCCGGCTCGGCATCTGTTTCAAAAAGCCGAGCCATTCCCCCCATGTCGCTCCATGACACCAAAGGATCGCCATCGCGGCGAAAACGCCCAAGCCAATAGTCAGATAGATGCGATGCTCGGCGGCGATGATGTTCAGGGCAATGATTTGCTTGGCCAGAAGCTCGCCGGAAAACCCACCAAGCCCCGAGCGCAAGGGCCACGCATCGGGCACCGGAAACGCCGCCAAAACATCCGCCAGGATCAGCAGAGCCAGAGGCAGCACGGCGATCCGCATCGCCAAACCGTCGACCGGTCGCTGCGACATAAAGCGAAAACCCCAAGCGGTCAGCACGGACAACAAGGCCAAATTCGCCAACCCCAGGGACTGGGAGAGAATGTCGGAAACCACGGCGCCGGGATGGCCGAGCAGGTTTTTCACATCCCCCGTTCCGATCGTGTTCAAGGAGGGATCCGTGGGCTCGTGGGTGATCAGCGCGGCGGCGAGCAGAAAGGCCAGCGACAACAAGGCGCCGCCGACAACCTCGCGGCCCCGGCGCTTCAGAAAGGCCGAAAACCCGGTCGACGCGCCGGAGGCGAGGGACGTCGGGTCCGTACTATTGCTGGTCGCCATATCCATTCACCTCGTTCAAACCACCCGCTGCTCCACCCGTCGCCAGGGGGTCTCGTGCCTTCTCGGCTAGAACAATGTCTCGGCGAGCCGCCGCAGCCCGCGCTCGGTTTTTTCGGGTTCGTATACCAGAGCCACTCGAAGATAGGGCTCGCCCGGGTTTCGCCCATGCGAATCATCCCGCGCCATAAGGCTTCCGGGCAGGGTCTTGATCGCCGCCGCGCTCCACAGACGTCGCGCCGCGGCCATGCCGTCTCCGACATCCAGCCAGAGAAAGAACCCCGCCGGCGGAATGAAAACATCCATATGCGGTCGCAGGATTTCCTCGGCGAGCCTGAAATTCTCCGCATAATAAGCGCGATTCTCGACGACATGGACATCGTCATTCCAAAGCGCGGTTGAGGCATGCAGAACCGGAATCGGCAGCGGCGACCCGCCAAAGGTCACGAACTGGCCGTAGCGTTCGATGATCCGCGCATCACCGGCGAGAAACCCGGACCGGAGCCCCGGCGCGCTCGACCGCTTGGACAGGGATTGGAACGACAGGACGTTGTCGAGCCCTTGGCCAAGAGCGGCGCATGCTTCCAATCCACCCACCGGCGGCGCGCCACGATAGATCTCGCAATAACACTCATCCAACGCCAGAACGAAGTCATGCTCGCGGGCGAGTTCGATCGCCCGCTTGAGGTAATCCGCGCTTGCGGTGGTACCTTGGGGATTGGCCGGCGTGCAAAGGAAGAACAACGCCGTGCGCGCCAGAAGATCCTCATCCAGATCCTCCAGAACCGGTAGAAAATTATTCTCTGCATGAGCGGGCAGATAGACCGGCTCACCGCCGCCCACCATCGCGGCCCCTTGATAGACATGATAAAAGGGGTTCGGCATCAGAACCGCCGGACGCTTACCGGCCTTCTCGGGCGGCGTGCAGAGGAAACCGATCTGATAGAGCGGCTCCCGCGTTCCAGGTACCGGAACCACGTTGCGGGCGGGATCAACGAAGCCTTCCGGCAGATCAAAGCGGCGATGCAGCCAGCCGACCACCGCGTCGCGAAACGCTTCATCACCTATTGGCGGAGGGTAGCGGTTCCACTGGTCATCATGCGCGGCGATGGTTTCGGCCAGGATCGACGGCGTCGGCTTCTGCGGCTCGCCCAGGGAAAACAGGATTGGCGGCTCGTTAACCCGTGGCGGGCAGTCCGCGAGAACCTCGTTCAATCGGGCGAAGGTATAATGACCCAGCGGTGCCAAGTTGGGATTAAGCATGGTGTCCGTTTCATCCTGGTCGACGGATCGACCTATAAGTACCAAAACGATTCTATTTTACGGGACGGTCACTTAACAGACAACCTTCATGTTGAAAGGCAAGAATTGGCCGCACACGCCCTTGGCCCCTTCCTTCCCTCGACACAAAAAAAGGGCCCGGGAAATCCCGGGCCCCAGTGAGGAGGACCTTTTTTTGGTTCAGTGGCGTCCTCAGATGGTCTGAGAGCCGCGACCGAATTCCGGATAGGCTTCCATGCCGCACTCGGCGCGATCGAGACCCAAGGCCTCGTCTTCCTCGTTCGGACGGACGCCCATGGTCATCTTGATCGCAAACCAGACGATCGAACTGGCGGCGAAGACGAAGACGCCAATCGCGACGATCCCGAGGATCTGGACCCCGAACTTGGCGTCGCCATTGCTGAAGACCACCGCGATCGTGCCCCAGATGCCGCAGATCAGATGCACCGGGATCGCGCCGACAACGTCGTCGATCTTGAGCTTGTCAAGCATCGGCACCGCGACCACGACGAGGATGCCACCAATCGCGCCGATGATGATCGCCAGACCAGGCGTCGGTGCCAAGGGTTCGGCGGTGATCGCAACCAGCCCGCCAAGCGCGCCGTTCAGGGCCATCGTCAGATCAAGTTTCTTGTACAGGATCTGGGTGAGGACGATCGCCGCCACAACACCGCCGGCCGCCGCGAGGTTGGTATTGATATAGATCGACGAGATCGCAACCGCGTCCGCCGCCGACCCCATGGCGAGCTGCGAGCCACCGTTGAAGCCGAACCATCCCATCCACAGCACGAAGGTTCCGAGCGTCGCCAGGGGCAGATTAGCACCCGGCATCGGTGTCACCCGGCCATCAGCCCCAAACCGACCCTTGCGGGCACCGATGATCAAGGCCCCCGCGAGCGCCGCCCATCCACCGACGGAATGCACAATCGTCGAGCCGGCGAAATCCAGGAAGCCCATTTCCGAGAGCCATCCACCGCCCCAGGTCCAGGAGCCCTGCAGCGGGTAGATCACACCGGTCAGGACCACGACGAAAACCAGGAAGGAGAAAACCTTCACGCGCTCGGCGACGGTGCCGGAAACGATCGAGCCGGCGGCGGCGACGAACACCATCTGGAAGAACCAGTCGGAACCGGCGGCATAGCCGCTCCCGTCCTCGCCGGTGAAGCCGTCGGCGGTCACCGACGGGTCGGCGGCGCTCCACGGACTGGGCATCCCCATCCAGCCACCATCGACGCCGTCATACATCAGGTTATAGCCGATCAGCCAATACATGATCCCGGCGATGGAATAGAGACCGATATTCTTGGAGCACTGCATCGTGGTGTTCTTGGAGCGCACCAGGCCCGCTTCGAGCATGCAGAAGCCGGCGGCCATCCACATAACCAAAAAGCCGTGCATCAGGAATGACAGGGTGTTGAAGATGAAGGCGGTCTCGTTTGAAACCGCGGCCGAGGCCGCTCCGCTGATCGCGACGGTGGAGATGCCCAATGTCAGGCAGAACAGGCCGTATATCCAAATTCTTTTCATGATTCCGTTTCCTTAAAGCGCGTCGGCGCCGGACTCGCCGGTGCGAATCCGCACCGCCGCCGCCATATCCAGAACGAAGACCTTTCCGTCTCCAATACGACCCGTGCTCGCCGAGCGCTGAACCGCCTCGACAATCTGGTCGACGAGATCGTCAGTCACCGCGACCTCGATCTTCACCTTGGGCAGGAAATTCACCGCGTACTCGGCGCCACGATAGATCTCCGTTTGCCCCTTCTGCCGTCCGAAGCCCTTGACCTCGCTTACCGTCAAACCTTGGATACCCAGGCCGGTAAGCGCTTCACGTACCTCGTCGAGCTTGAAGGGCTTGATAATCGCCATCACAAGCTTCATGTCGTTCCACTCCTTTCAAGCGCGGATGCCCGAGCGCCATGCTCGGCATCCAGGCAAAATCCTTGACGCGACGCCGCGCCCCCGCCGTTACATCTCAAGAACCGTGCCGGTTTCGTCTGAATCTTTTTTATTTTTTAAAAACAATCGTTTAGGGTAGAAAAGGGGATCCGTTCCTACGTAGGAGTCATTCTGATATGATGATTTTTTAATCCTTAATATAGTGATGATTAAAATTTAGTCATTTGCACTTCTGAAAACCGCGTGCCGGAGGAAACTCCACGCGCTATGGTCACGCGGATTTACCAATCGAGCGCCAACCGACCTCGCGGGAATGAACGGGTGACTTCAGGGATCAGCGGCGACAAAAAAAGCGACATCGCGGTTATCGGCGGCGGCCTTTCGGGACTGACGACGGCGCTGGCGCTGGCGCGATGCGGCTTCCAGGTGATTCTCAACGATCGGGAGCCCGAAGCCGTAATGATGCGCATGGAGCGCGACGGACGCACCACCGCCATCGCCGCTAGCGGTCGGTCCATGCTCGAGGCCTTGGGGATATGGGAGCTCCTGGCGCCCGGGGCGGAACCGATCCTGGATATCCGGGTTTCCGACGGCGACTCCCGCCAATTCCTGCACTACGACCATCGAGAAGTCGGCGACACGCCCATGGGCCATATCATCGAGAACGCTTTGCTGAAGCGGGCGCTGTTCGATGCCGTAAAAGCCCAGGAAAACATTAGGTATGAACCCGGCGTGGGCGTCGGGAGTATCGAGGTCGAACCAGGCCAAGCGAGCGCCAGCCTGGAGGATGGCCGCTCCTTGCGCGCAAGCCTGTTGATCGGTGCCGATGGCCGCGCCAGCAAGATCCGCCAGCTCGCCGGCATTCGCGTGACCCGTTTGAACTATGGCCAGACCAGCCTGGTTTTCACCGTCGCGCATTCGAG
>JADHLJ010000193.1 GCA_016780745.1 Alphaproteobacteria bacterium
TTGCCGTAAACCGCCGTGGTGCGCACGAGATAGCCGACCTCAAGGATCTTCGCGCGGTCGGGTTGCCGCCCCGATGCCAGCGCCTCGACCACGTGGTCGAACAATCGGACGCTTTTATTGGCGCGGCTGAGGACCATTTCGCCCGAGGAGCAGCGACCGGCTTCTTGAAGGGGGATGTTCGCGCGCAGCCGCGCGACCTCCGCCGCGTCGGGCTCGCGCATGGTCAGGGTGAAGGTCGCGTCCCATTTCTCGGCGATCACGCGGTCGGTTCGGTCGGCGGGATCCAGATGATCGGCGAAAACCACGAACCAAACCGGCGCGGTGGGCGTGTCCACGCGATAGATCGCGGTGCCGATACCGTTGGCATCCAAATCGAACGACGCGCGCTCGAAGCGCCAATTCTCCCGCGCCATCCGGCGGACCAGGGTGCGGGTGAAGCTGATTCGGGTCGGATGGAACGAGCCGACCCGGGCCAAACGCATCACGGTCTCCGGGGGGCGTAGCGTCTTCTCGGGAATCGCCGCTGGTGCCGTGACGGCGGTCATCTCGCCGGTCCGAAATTTTCCTCGAAAAACCGCAGCCAGTTGAGGCCCATCACCTTGTCCACATCCTCGGACGTGAAACCATGTGCCGCGAGACCGGCGGCGAGGTTACCGAAGTCGCGATTACCGGTGAACCAAGGGACCGGGTCGGGCCAGCCGGCATCGGCGGCGGTACCCTCACCGAAATCCATGGCCTTGCTCCAGCGACCGTTGCGCATCCACTCGACCACCTCGTTACCATGACCCTGGACCAGGTCCGAGCCAATGCCGATCCGGTCGATGCCCATCAGATCGGCGGTACGGGCAATCATCGAACAAAAATCTTCCAGAGTGCAGTCGGACTTACCCTTCAAGTGAAACGGGTACATGGAAAAGCCGAGCATCCCGCCGCTATCCGCCAGGGCCTTCAGCAGATCATCGGTCTTGTTGCGCAGGGCCGGGTGCCAGGATTTGGGGTTGGCGTGGGTGACGGTGATCGGCCGCTCCGACAGCTCAATGGCGTGGAAGGTCGAGCGCTCACCGGAATGCGACATGTCGACGACCATACCGACCCGGTTCATTTCTTGAATCACCTGTTTACCGAACCGGGTGATGCCCGGGTCCTCGTCCTCGTAGCAGCCGGTCGCGCAGACGCTTTGGTTGTTATAGCTGAGCTGCATGAAGCGCACGCCGAGGGTGTGCATGATCTCGACCAGATCGATATCTTCCTCGACCGGCGAGCAATGTTGGAAGGCGAAGGTGATCGCGGTCTTGTTCTCGGCCTTGGCGCGGCGTACGTCATCGGCGGTCCGCGCCTGCATGATCAAGTCGCTGTTGCGCTCGAACAGACGGTTCCATTTGCCGATCTCGGACAAGGTCTCTCGGGCGCTTTCCCAATAGACGATGGTGACATTGACGCAGGTTACACCGCCGTCGCGCATCTCCTGGAAGATCGAGCGGTCCCATTTCGCGTATTGCGCGCCGTCGATAACAAAACCTGAATAGGGTTGGGGAGTGCTCATGGCTGCCCTCGGCTTTTTGCCGCGAGCCGGGTTAGCTCGCGTCGTTCAACGTCCAGTCATAGGCGACATTGTTGATCTTGCCAATCGCCAGCATCGCCGCGCGAAGCTCCGGCGAAGCGAACTTTAGAATATGCTCGAACACCGCGGCATCATTGGTGCCGAAATCCTCGTTGAACCAGTCATAAATGCGCGAGACGGTGATTTGACCGGCGGCGATCTGGACGCCGTGCGGGCTATTGACGAAGGCGGTCGCGGCCTCGTTCAGGCGCGCATCGAGGGTTTCGGCGATGAACGCCTTGGGCGCCAAGCTCGGACAGCCGATCGAGGCGCAATTAAGCGCGTAATGAACCCTGGCATCGCGCCAGATCGGGCGAATGATACGGTGTTCGATATCGTTGAGGCTGACCTCTTCGCCCTCGATCTCGACCAGCTTTTGGTCCCAGGGACCGACCGCGAAGAGGCCCGAACTGAGTTTGATATCGCGGATCGAGACGACGGGGTAATGGTCAAGAACGACCCGGACGGTCAGGGCGTTGTAGAGATTGATCCAATAGGCGAGTTGCTCGTCCCGGGCACACCGGCTGATCGGCGTGGCGGTGAGACTTTTGACATACCCGTCGAGCAATGACCGGTCCGCCGCCGTGACTTTGGCATACCGAACCCGCGTCGCACCGTCCGGTCCGGGAACAAGATTGCGGGACAGGAACCCGTCCCAGTCGCCATGATCGATCGAAAGGGTGCTGGCGGCGTCATGAGCGCTCCACCGCTCCCACAGCTCGGCGTCAGGGGCGAGAAGTCGTTCGAAGGTCGCGAAACCAGCACAGGCAAGTAACACCAAGATCGAGGTGACAAACCGCGCCGCGAACCGTCCGACGCGCGGCTTCAAGACCGAGGATCGCATCATCGGTCCGCGTGTCCGATCTCTGACATGAACGCCGAATTACTCAGCCGGCACCGGCCCTGTCGTGGCCTCGAAAGGGGTTTTCGGCGGCGAGCGCAGATCGGTCTTCAGGTGCTTGGTGTTGTAGCCGTTGAAGATATGCCCAAGCAGCCCCCGGTTCAGATCCGAGGTGCCGAACAGCCAATCGGCGATCGGGAAGGTGAGGTTCATGTTGGTTTCCATCATCAACCCCTTGTTGTGGTGCGCGACATGGTGGCGACGCAGGGTGTTGATGAAGGGCATGTTGCGCACGAAGGCGTTCTCGTCCACATGACAGCAGAAATGCATGAACTCATAGGTCAGGTACATACCGACCGTGGTGCAGATGAAAAGCCAGCCGACGTTCCAACCGAACAGATAGCCGAAGACGGCGATACCCGGCAGGGACATCATGATGAAAATCACCAGCGCGTAGGGCGGGAAAACCGTGACGCGCCAGTCCTCATGGTCGCTGAAGCGAACCTCGTCATCAGTGAAGAACTGATGATGGTTCAGGGTGTGCCGCTCGTAGATCGCGCGCAAGCCGGTGACGTTGATCCGGCGGTGCATGACATGCTTGTGCAGGAACCATTCGAAGATGTTGCAAACCAGGATGGTCGCCGGAATGATCAGCCACTCGTGCCACTGCACATTCGAGATATGCTGGGTGAAGATCCACATGGCGGTGAAGCCGATGGCGTAGATCACCGCGATGTGGATATAGCCGTTGTACCAGCCATCGATCTTGGCGCGATATCCCCTGCGGAATTCGACTTGCCGTTCGCTCATCATGGGCCGGGTCTCCCGTATCCTGCTCTCGCCTTTGGGGGGCGCTCTATGAGATTTGGCGGGTAGTTTAGCGTTTTCGTGACATCCGATCCACGGAGAATCGGCGCTTATCCAATAAGCCTATCCACAACGGCGGCATCGGATCTTCTTGAAGATTTCGTCCCAGTCGCCTTCCATGGCGGCATAGTCGAGAAGACAGCGTAATGCCTTCGATTCATCCGGCAGTCCGTAGCGCTCGGCGATCCGGCCGAGCATGGCGTGAGAATCCGGTTTGATCTCGTAGGCGAGTTTGACGTTCGGCATGGCCATCGAAGGCTCTCCCTCTATGTCTTGGCGTTGATTACCTGGGCCTAAATGCGAAGGAGCGCCCCAACGGACGCTCCTCCAGCTCTTATCTTGGCGCGCGCCGATCAGCGATCGAACAGCACTTCCGGCAGCCAGAGCGCCAGCTCCGGGAAGGCCATGATCATGCCGAGACAGATGAACTCCAACACAATGAAGGGGATCACGCCTCGATACATGTCCGACAACCGGATCTCAGGAGGACTGATGCCTCTCAGATAGAAGATCGCCGGCGCCATTGGCGGGGTCAGATAACTGGTCTGGATCACCACCAGGAACATGATGCAGAACCAGACATCATCGACGCCCATGGTCCGCAGCACCGCGACCGCGACCGGGATGATGATCAGGATGATCGAGATCAGGTCCAGCACGAAGCCGGCCAGGAAGGCGATCAACATCAGGATCAGCATGGTCGACCACGGGCCGAGCTGGGCGGCTTCCAGAAGATCCTTGACCGCGCTGATGCCGCCAAGGGCGACGAACACGCCGGCGAACATGACGCCGCCGAGCAGAATGGTCAGGATCATCGCGGTGATCTGCAGGGTCTTCAAGAAGGCTTCCTGCAGGGTGGCCATGTTAAAGGCACCGTAAATCATCGTCATGAACACCGTGCCGATGGCGCCCATGGCCGCGGCCTCGGTCGGCGTGGCCAGCCCCAGCATGATCGTGCCCAACACCGCGAAAATCAGCACCAGCGGCGGCACCAACGCGGTGGCCGTGATGTAGATCTTCTTGAAGAAGGGCGGATCGTTCTCATCCGGCGGCAGGGCCGGGCCGTCCTGTGGCCTAATGATGCAGCGCCCCAGGATATAGAGAATGTAAAGCCCCGCCAGGATCAGGCCAGGAAGCAACATGCCGGCGAACAGATCACCAACCGACACATCGGCGACCGGGCCGAGAATAACCACGACCACCGAGGGCGGGATGATGGTGCCGAGCGAACCACCGGCGCAGATCGTGCCGGAGATCAAGCCCTTGTCGTAGGCATAGCGAAGCATGACCGGAATCGCCAACAGGCCGACGACGGACTCGGTCGCGCCGACCACGCCGCTGGCGGCGGCGAACACGACACAGAGCAGCACCGTGCCGACGGCCAAGCCGCCGGGTAGACGCCGGGTCCACAGATGGATCGCCTCGAACAGTTTTTCGGCGATGCCGGAGCGTTCCAACATCGATCCCATGAAGATGAACAACGGCACCGCCGCCAGAACATAATAGGACGCGACGTCGTCAACCTTGGCGACGAGTTGGTGCACCAGGTTGAATTCGAAACGGAAGAGGCCGAAGAAAACCGCGACGCCCATCAGGGAGAAAGCTACCGGGAACCCGATGAAGATGCAGATCATCAACGCCGGGAACATGAGAAGGCCGATACTTAGTGTCATCCCGTGGCCTCCTCGGTCGCGCCAAATCCATATTGGGCGATATCAATCCCTTGCAGGATCATGACGTTTTTGATGAGTTCGGCGATCCCTTGCAGGGTGAGCGAGACAAACCCGAGGAACCAGACCACGCGGAACGGCCAGATGATCGGGTTCCAGGCCGACTCGCCGGAAACCTCACCCGTGACATAGGCTTCCACCGCGTATTCATACAATCCCCAGGTCACCCAGGCGCAAACCGGGATCATCAGGAAAATGTATCCCACCGTGTTCACCGTCGCCTTGCCCTTGAGACTCATGCCCTGATAGAGGAAGTCGACGCGGATGTGACCTCCCTGGCGCAGGCAATACCCCATGCCGAACATGTAACAGGTGCCGGCCAGCATATATCCGATTTCATAAGCCCAGAATGTTGGGGCATTAAAGAAATGCCGCATCAACACTTCGTAGACCATCGACAGGACGAGGGGCGCCATGACCACGGCGCCGATCGTCCCGATCAACAACGAAAATCGTTCGATTAGTCGAACAATCGCTACCATTCCGGCCTCTTTTCTCTTGCAAGTGGGTCGGCGGCGGTGGGCCCGACGGAACCCCCACCCATCGATCTAAACTTCATGAGGTTACACCACGCACGGGCGGGAGCGCGCTTCGACAAACTGGCGTCGATGTCGGTTTTGTCCTGTCACGCTAAAACGAACCCCCATCCCCGTTCTTTGCTTGGCTCCTCTGTACGGATGTTCCGACTGTTCCGGCGAAACCGCCAAACCCGTCCTCGATCCCTTGGAAGCCTTTGTCCCACCTTGCTGGCGGGTAGCGCCGCCAAGTCTGCCGGTTTCGTGGGGTTTGGGTCAACACTCGTGTCGTTTTTCCGGTAAACCCATCATCCAGGCGATGAACGCCGAGACCGTACGCCCAGATCCAACGGCAAGTTTTGGCGCACAACGATGGTCTCGGTGGTGATCTCCGTATCCACGCAAAGCGCCTCCACTCCCGCCGCCATGGCGCGGCTCAGCGCATCGCGATAGGTCTGGTCGATGTCACCCGCGACGCAAAACCGGTCGCAATCCATGCGCTGGACCAGATAAACCATCACCGCGCGATCGCCCGCGCGAACCTGATTGGCCATCTCGTCCAGGTGCCGCGCGCCGCGCGCGGTCACGGAATCAGGAAACTCCGCCGCGCCGGGATGGGGGCCGTCGTCACGTTTCAGATGCACGTTCTTGATCTCAACCCAGCATTTGCCGCGTTTCGGATCCTCCAGCAGGATGTCGATGCGGGATTTCTCGCCGTATTTCACCTCCCGGCGCAGGGAGGCATAGCCGGCGAGCTCTGGAATCACGCCGCCGGTGATCGCCTCGGCGACGATCGCGTTGGGATGGCCAGTATTGATCCCAACCAGGCCGCCGGATGTCTCGATCAGCTCAAAGGTGTGCGAGAGCTTGCGCTTGGGATTGTCGGAACGGGACAGCCAGACCCGCGAATCTGGGTCTTGCAAGCCGGTCATCGCGCCGGGGTTCGGGCAATGCGCGGTCAAGGTCTCGCCGCTATCGAGGCGCACATCGGCGAGAAAGCGCTTATAGCGTTTGATCAGGCGTCCGGGATAAAGCGGCGGCAGTTGCATGGCTGGGTCCGATGCGCGATTGTTCGCTTCGCTTTTAGCCCGACCAACCGCCCGAAGAAACCGCTCATGCCAACCGATACCGCCAATACCGGCGCCGGTCCCGAGATCGTCACCGCCGCTTTCATCATAATCGGCGACGAGATTCTCTCCGGTCGGACCAAGGACGCCAATCTCGGATTCATCGCCGATGAGCTGGTCGAGGCCGGCATCCGGCTCAAGGAGGTTCGGGTGATCAGCGACGACGAGGACGAGATCGTCGACACCGTCCGGGCGCTGAGCGCGAAATACGACTATGTCTTCACGTCAGGCGGTATTGGGCCGACCCATGACGATATCACCTGTGATTCGGTGGCCAAGGCCTTTGACCGCGGAGTCTCGCATCACCCGGAGGCGGTGAAGCGCATGCGGGCCCATGCCGGCGATGTCGGCGTTGATCTGAACGAGGCGCGGATGCGCATGGCCCGCACGCCCGACGGTGCCGAGCTGATCCTGAACCCGGTATCGGCGGCGCCCGGATTCATCGTCGAGAATGTGCATGTCATGGCCGGCGTGCCCCGGATCTTCCAGGCCATGGTTAAGGAACTACTGCCGACCTTGAAGGGTGGCGACAAGATCCATTCGATCGCGGTCTCCTCCAATCTCGGCGAGGGCCGGGTGGCGACGGGGCTGGGTGAGATTCAAGCGCGCTATCCCGCCATCGCCATCGGCAGCTACCCGTATTTCCGCGCCGGAAATTATGGCACCACCCTGGTTCTGCGCGGCACCGAGATGGCGGTCCTGGAAGCGGCCGCCGAGGAAGTCCGCCAACTGATCCGCGATCAGGGCGGCGACGCCAGCGATGTCGAGGACAATTAGATGAGTGTTTCCATCGAGCGCCGGGCCTCCGGCACCGGTGACGTCGTCACCATCACCTATGACCGACAGGCCAAGCTGAATAGCCTCGATAGCGCCGGGATCGCCGCGCTGTGCGACGCGTTCAAGGGCTTGGCCGGCGATCAGAACATGCGGGCGGTGGTGCTGACCGGCGCCGGGTCCAAATCCTTTGTCGGCGGCGCGGATGTGAATGAACTGAACGCGCTCAACCCGGAAACCGGTCGCGCTTTCATCACGGCGTTGCACGAGCTGTTTGTGCTGATCCGCAAGCTGCCGGTGCCGGTGATCGCGCGGGTGAACGGTTTTTGCCTGGGCGCGGGCATGGAGATGGCGGCGGCGTGTGATCTTCGGGTCGCCTCGGACAACGCGGTGTTCGGCATGCCCGAGGTCAAGGTTGGCATTCCTTCGGTGATCGAGGCCGTGTTGCTGCCGCGTCTAGTGGGGTGGGGGCGCGCGAACTATCTGGTTCTGACGGCGGAGAATATCGATGCCGCGACCGCCCATGACTGGGGCTTCCTCGAGAGTCAGACCTCGGCCGAAGGCTTGGACGCTGAAGTGGCAAGGATCGCCGACGCCATCGCCTCGGCCGGACCACTGGCGGTCAGAAGTCAGAAAGCGCTGGTCGGGGAATGGGAGAAGCTTTCCGTGGATGACGCGATCCAGGCGGGAATCGATTCTCTCTCCGACGCGTTCAAGACCGACGAGCCGCAACGGATGATGAAGCCGTTTTTCGATCGTAAACGAAGCTGATTCGAGGCGTTCGGGAAGGTGTCACGCTTCCCCATTCCTTCCGTCAGCTAGCGCACGCCCTCGAAGCAGATATTGCGCAATGGCTCGCCCCGGGCCAGACGGTCGAGATTGTCGGCGACGAAAACCCATCGGCGGTCGCTCATCTCGGCGGTCCAGGCGGAGTTGTGCGGCGACATGATGATGTTGTCGAGCTTCTGGAACGGAAATCGGGAAGGCCAAGGGTTGGGGTCGTCATCCGAGGGATAGACATACCAGACATCGATAATGCCGCCCCGGATCCGGCGCGAGGCGAGCGCGTTGTAAAGCGCGGCCTCGTCGATCACCTCACCGCGTCCGACATTGGCGATCACCGCGTCGGGTTTCATGATCTCGAAGGATCGCGCGTTGATCATGCCTCGCGTCGCGGCCCCACCGGGGGCGCAGCAGATGATGAAATCGCTCTCGGCCAATAGCGTGTCCATCTCATCGATGGTTTCGTACCAGTCGACCAGACCGGGCTCGTCACGGCGGGTGCGGGAGACCGCCATCACCGTCATATCGAAGGCCTTGCAGCGTCGCGCCACCTCGCGGCCGATCATGCCGTAGCCGATGATCCCGACGGTGGCGCCGCGCAGCTCGCGGTGGTGCGGGCCGCGGTTGATGTTGCGTCCGCTGTAGGAATGTCCGCGCATCAGCGGATGAGTCTCTCGCATCAGACCCGTCTGAAACTCCAGCATACCGGCCAGCAGATGCTCGGCGATGGTGGTCTCGTGCTCGTGCGTGTTGCAGAACACCGCGCCCCGCGGCAAATCGGCCGCGGTGATCCAGTCATAGCCAGTGAACGGCGCCTGATAGAGCCGCAGCCGCGCGCCCTCGGGAATGCCGCCGGGAATCCGGCCACCGACAATCGCGTAGGCCCCGGCAGCCATTTCGCGGACGGCCTCCAGCTCCGTTCGCGCGCTCAGAATGGTGATGTCCCAATCGGTCGTCACCTTGCTCGCCACCAGGTCATCACGGTTCATGCCACTGT
>JADHLJ010000194.1 GCA_016780745.1 Alphaproteobacteria bacterium
CGGGCCGCGTGGACATGGTTCGGCATGCCTCCTGGGAGCAATTCCAAGAGAGGGAGCAGCCGGGCCGATTGGTGTTGCTGACCACCAAGGCGACGACATCGCTGGCGGATTTCCGCTTCCACGCGGATGACACATTGATACTTGGCGCCGAATCGTCGGGAGTGCCGGACAGCGTTCACGCGGTGGTGGATGCCGCGGTCCGAGTACCAATGCGCGCGGGGGAGCGCTCACTCAATGTCGCGGTCTGCGCCGGGATCGCGCTTTGGGAGGGATTGCGCCAGACCCAGGGCATTCCGACAGGCCCGTCCAACGGCTAGGAAGGCCGCCCGACCCCGAGGAAAACCGGGGCCGGGCGTCTGTTTCTTGATTCTACGACGCGGCGGTCAACGCTTGATCGAGATCGGCGATGATATCGTCGATATGCTCGATACCCACCGAGAGCCGGACATAGCCGTCGGACACGCCTGTGGCGAGCTGATCTTCCGGCGAGAGCTGGCTGTGGGTGGTGCTGGCGGGATGGATCGCCAGGGACCGGGCGTCACCGATATTCGCCACGTGATAGAAAAGCTTCAGCGAGTCGATGAATTTGCGGCCCGCGTCCCGCCCAGCCTTCAACTCAAAGCCGACCAGACCACCGAGACCGCCCGAGAGATAGGTATCGGCGCGCTTTTTGGCTTCGCCGGATTGCTGGCTCGGGTGGATCACCGTCGAAACCGCCGAATGGCCCTTGAGGAAATCAGCCACGGCCTGGGCGTTGCGGCAATGCTCGCGCATCCGCAGCGGCAGGGTCTCCAGTCCCTGGATCACCTGGAACGCGTTGAATGGCGAGAACGCCGCGCCGAGATCACGCTGCAGGGTGGTGCGGGCCTTGATGATATAGGCGACCGGGCCGATCGGCTTGACTGCCTCGACCCAAACCGCGCCGTGATAGGACGGATCGGGCGAGTTCAGGGCCGGCTGACGCTCCGGGAAATCCTCCCAGGGGAAAGCGCCGCTATCGACGATCATACCGCCGATCGAGGTGCCGTGACCGCCGATATACTTGGTGGTCGAATAAACGATCACCGCCGCGCCATGGTCGAAGGGACGGCACAGCAGCGGGGCGGCGGTATTGTCCATGATCAACGGAATGCCGAATTCCTTGCCGATGGCGGCGACCTCGGCGATCGGGAAGACCTGCAGCTTGGGATTGGGAAGGGTCTCGGCGTAATAGGCCCGGGTCTTGTCGTCGGTGGCGCGCCGGAACGCCTCTGGGTCCGCCGGATCGACGAATCGCACCTCGACCCCCTGATCCTTGAGCGTGTTGGCGAAGAGGTTCCAAGTGCCGCCGTAGAGATCGGTGGAGCTCACGATATTATCGCCGTTGCGGGCGAGGTTCTGGATCGCCATTGCCGAGGCCGCCTGGCCGGAGCCGACCGCGAGCGCCGCCGCCCCGCCCTCGAGCGCGGTGACCCGTTGCTCCAAAACGTCGCAGGTCGGGTTCATGATGCGGGTGTAGATGTTCCCGAGTTCCTTCAGCGCGAACAGGTTGGAGGCATGCTCGGTGCTTTGGAACTGATAAGCGGTGGTCTGGTAGATCGGCACCGCCACGGCGCCGGTCGCCGGATCGGCGCGAAAGCCCGCGTGCAACGCGATGGTCTCGGGATTCTTGGAATTGACGGTCATTTGGCGTGTTCCTTCCAACAATGCCGGATGAAAGATCCGGCGAGACAAGGTTCATGCCGCCTTGGCGAGGGAGCATCGGTCCTGGACGATGGGGGATAAAAAAATCCCGCCAAACTCTCGTCGGCGGGACCATGCTCCGCCGCTTTAGCTGCATTTGTTACGCGCCCGCAAGCTGGTGCTCAAATCGGCGCTGATGACATGAAAGAACCGTAAACCCCGCCGCGTGTCAAGGACAGAGCCAAAAAGCCCCCCCGGGGCCAGTCTTCGAAGCCGGGTTTTCCTCCAGGCGACACCGGTGCCGCTTGGTGAAGAGCGGGCACAAGAAAGGCGGCCTAAAAAGCCCACGAATCAGCTAGCGAGGCCGCCAATGCCGTTAACCATCACCGCGCACGAGATCTTGGACGACGCGATCCGGCTGACCTGGTCCGACGGGCGAGAGAGCCTGTTTCACCATGTCTGGTTGCGCGACAATTGCCCGGACTCCCGGCATCGCGAGACCTGGGAGCGCATTGACGACGTACTCTCCTTCGATCCCGAGACGCGGCCCACCGAAGCGGCGCTCTCCTCCAATGGCGATATCTCGATCACCTGGAATGACGGTCACCGGAGTTGTTTCGCTCGCGACTGGCTGCGTCGGCACTGTTATTCCGAGCCCGCGCGGCTCGAGCATCGTCCGATGCCGACGACCTGGGCCGGTGGTCCAGGCGCCACGCCGCCCAGGCTCACCCATGACGCGATCATGGAAACCGATGCCGGGCTTCTGTCGTTTTTGGAAATTCTCCGCGATCAGGGCTGCTGTGTGGTCTCCGGCATGCCGGACGAGCGCAAGGCCGGCGAGGCCTTGGCCCAGCGGATTGCCTATCTGCGCGAGACCAATTTTGGCGTCGATTTCACCGTTGTCTCCAAGCCGAATCCCAACAACAACGCCTATACCGCGCTGGAACTGCCGGCGCATACGGATCTGGCGAACCGCGAGATGCCGCCGGGCGTGCAATTCCTGCATTGTCTGGTCTCGGACGCACCAGGCGGCGAGTCGATCCTGGTCGACGGTTTTCACGCGGCGCTGCTCTTGCGCGAGGAGAACCCAGACGCCTTCGATCTGCTCACGTCAACTCCCTTCGATTACCGGTTTCACGACACCGAATGGGACGTCCGTTGGCGCGCGCCGGTTATCGGCCTGGATGCCGACGGCGCGTTGCGGGAGATCCGCTACAACAACGCCTTGCGGGCACCGTTGAACGTCGCGCCGGATCTGGTGAAGCCCACCTATCAAGCATTGCGTGCCTTCGTCGCGATCCTGCGAGACCCGAGCAACGAGCTCCACTTCCGCCTCGGCGCTGGCGAAATGTTGGTGTTTCACAACCGCCGCGTCCTGCATGGACGCGCCGCGTTCGATCCCAATGGCGGTGCCCGGGAGCTGCATGGCTGCTACGTCGATATCGACGAAATGATGAGCCGAATACGGGTTCTCGGCGGTGATAATCTGCTGGCCTAGATAACCCGCGCGCGTCCTGGCATTGTGCGGCCATGCCAAGATTCAAGCTCATCATCGAATATGACGGCGGCGGCTTCGTCGGCTGGCAACGCCAGGCCAATGGCCCGTCGATCCAGGAGGCGTTGGAGGACGCGGTGCTCGCCTTTTCCGGGGAGACCACCGAGGTCGCCGGCGCCGGACGCACCGACGCGGGGGTCCACGCGCTCGCCATGACCGCCCATATCGACCTGGCGTCGGACCGCTTTGAGGCCAAGCGGGTCCGCAACGCGATCAATTTCTATCTGCGCGACCATAGGATCTCGGTCTTGAGCGCCGAAACGGCGCCGGAAGACTTCCATGCTCGGTTTTCGGCGACCCGGCGGCGCTATCTCTATCGCATTTTGAACCGCCCGGCCCCGCCGGCGCTGGAGGCGGGGCGGGTCTGGTTCTTTCCGAGGCCGCTCGACGCCGAGAAAATGGCTGACGCGGCGCGGGTGCTGCTCGGCAAGCATGACTTCACCAGTTTCCGCGCCAGCCACTGCCAGGCCGCCTCGCCCGAGAAGACCCTGGATGCCCTGGAGGTCAGTCGCGTCGGCGATGAGATCCATATCCGCGCCGAGGCCCGGTCTTTTCTGCATCACCAGGTGAGGAACATGGTCGGCACGCTTGGCCTGGTCGGCGAGGGCAAGTGGCGCGCGGCTGATGTGGAAAAGGCGCTAGCGGCTCGCGACCGGGCCGCCGCCGGTCCGACCGCGCCGGCGGAGGGGCTGTATCTCGTCGATGTCGGTTATGTCGGCGCGCCGGGCTGCTGAGCAAAAACTTCCAGCAGATTGATCACCACGACATTGAAGGTGATATCGAGCATCACCACCCCGAACGCGAGGAACGGGCCGACCTGTAATTGCCGTCGGGCCAACTCCGCCAGGAACAATGCCACCACCGCATAGGCGATGACGAACAGATTGATCTCGGTATCCCGGGTCACGAACCCGAAGGTGCCGAGCGTCGTGACCACCCCCAGTAGATAGCCGACCGGCACCATCGCCCAGTTATAGGGCACGATATAGTCAAGGAAGCGTTCATCGCGCCCGATGACCTTGGTGACGGGGATCATCAGGACGGGAAAGGCCAGCCAGACGATTACATAGATAAGCAGGTCGGTGATCGCGTCGCCGAAACCATAGGGCACGTGCTCCGGCGCCTCTTCGACAATCCGCATGGTCATCAGGATGTGGGGCGGCAGGACCAGGACCGCCGCGAACAGGGATTTCCAGAAACCGTCGACGGTGCGATCGAACAGGGTCGGGGCCGCCGGATGCAGACGCGAGAACAGGAACAGCCCGTACAGCGCCTTCAGGATCTCGGCGAGCGAGGGCAACATCGCGTCAGTCGCGCGCGCGGTCGAAGAACCGGGTCAGCATCACGTGATAGACATCGGCCAGCCGGCGGACATCCTCGACCCGAACGTGCTCGTTGATCTTGTGCATGGTCTTGCCGACGCCGCCGAACTCGACCACAGGACAATAGGCGCGGATGAAGCGCGCGTCCGAGGTGCCGCCGGTGGTGCTGAGCTCCGGCGTCACGCCGAGCACCTGATCCACCGCCGCGATCAAATCGTCGGTTAAGGGCCCGGGTTCGGTAACAAAGGCGTTGGAGGAACAAGCGGTGACAAGCTCGTACTCGCCGCCGACATTATCAAAGATATCGCGCAGCCAGGTCTCGATGCTCTCGGCGGTCTGAAGATCGTTGAACCGGATATTGAAGCTCGCCGTTGCCTTGGCCGGGATCACGTTGGTCGCGCTATTGCCGGTATCGATCGAGGCGATCGCGACCGTGGTCGGCGGGAAAAGGGGACTGCCCTGGTCAAGTTGTTCCTCGGCCAGCGGCGCCATCATCTTGACCAGACGGGACAGCGGATTGTCGGCGAGCTGCGGATAGGCCGTGTGGCCTTGAACACCGTTGACCGTCAGCCAACCGGTGAAGCTGCCGCGCCGGCCGATCTTGGCCATGCCGCCCAGGGTGTCCGGATTGGTCGGCTCGCCAACGACACAGGCGTCGATGGTCTCGCCATTCTCGGTCATCCAGTCCAGCACCTTGACGGTGCCGTTGATGGCCGGGCCCTCCTCGTCGCCGGTGATCAGCAGGCTGATCGAGCCTGGCGGGGCGCCGTTGTGATCCCCGGCGAAACGTTGCGCGGCGGAGACAAAAGAGGCAATCGCCGATTTCATGTCCGACGAGCCACGACCATAGAGGTTGTCGTCCAGGATTTCGCCGGCGAAGGGATCAATGGTCCAGGCGCCGGAATCACCGACCGGAACCACGTCGGTATGACCGGCGAAGCAGAAATTCGGCGCCGCCTTCCCAAGCCGAGCGTAGAGGTTCTCGACATCCGGCGTGCCCTCCTCCGAGAAGGTCAGCCGGTGGCAGGTGAAACCGAGTTCCTCCAGGACGGCCTGCAACTCGTCCAGCGCCCCGCCGTCGACCGGCGTCACGCTCGGGCAGCGGATCAGCCGCTGGCTAAGCTCTACCGGATCGATGACGGCGGCGTCGGTCATCGGCGTTAGTCGCGCAATAACTCGTTGATCGAGGTTTTCGCGCGGGTTTGCTCATCCACTTGCTTGACGATCACCGCGCAGTAGAGCGACGGGCCCGGGCTACCGTCGGGCAGCGCCTTGCCGGGGAGCGCTCCCGGGACGACCACGGAATAGGCCGGCACTCGGCCCATGGTGATCTCGCCGGTATCGCGGTTCACGATCTTGGTCGAGGCGCCGATATAGACGCCCATGCTGAGCACCGACCCGGTCTCGACGATCACCCCCTCGGCGACCTCGGAGCGGGCGCCGATGAAGCAGTTATCCTCGATGATCACCGGATTGGCCTGCATCGGCTCCAGCACGCCCGCGATGCCCGCGCCGCCGGAGATATGACAGTCCTTGCCGACCTGGGCGCAGGATCCGATGGTGGCCCAGGTGTCGACCATGGTGCCGCTATCCACATAGGCGCCGAGATTGACGAAGCTCGGCATCAGCACCACGCCCGGCGCGACATAGGCCGAGCGACGGACGACGCAATTGGGCACCGCCCGCAGGCCCGCCTCGCGAAACCGGTTCTCGCCCCAGCCGGCGAATTTCGAGGGCACCTTGTCCCACCAGCTCGACTCACCCCGGTTCGGGTCGGTCGGGCCGCCGGGAATGGCTTCCATGTCGTTCAGGCGGAAGGACAGCAGCACCGCCTTCTTCAGCCACTGATTGACGTGCCATTTGTGATCACCAAGCGGCGTGGCCACCCGGTTCGCGCCAGAGTCCATCGCCTCGAGCGCGGCGTCGATGGCCTCGCGGGTCTCGCCCTTGGTCGCGGGGGTGATCGAGTCACGATCTTCCCAGGCTTGTTCGATGGCTGCTTCGAGTTGCGAATCGCTCATGGTCCCGACTTTCCGTGTCTAGATTGCGAATTGGCGCACAAAATGAGCGCCGTGCGCGAAGCTGTCAACAGACCTAGACGGTCTCGGTGATGTGTTCCAGCCAAGCCGTCAGATCACTGATCTCGTGATGCACATGGCCGCCCGTCGCGCCGTCGCTCGACCACTCCAGATCATGGCGCAGCCAGACCGTGGTCATGCCAAGCTCGGCGGCGGGTTTCAGGTTTTTCGCCATGTCCTCGACCATGACCGCGCGGCTCGGGTCAAAGTCAAAGCGCGCGATCATCTCATGATAGGGGCGCGGGTCCGGCTTGGGGATGAATTCGGCGGCGACGATGTCGAACGTACCCTCGAACAGATGATCGATCCCAAGTTGGCGAGTGATCCGGTCCGCGTGCGGGACCGAGCCGTTGGTGAAGATCACTCGGCGTCCCGGCAACCTCTCGATCAGCGCCGCCAGACGCGGGTCCGGCGCCATGTCGCTGACATCGATGTCGTGGACGTGATCAAGAAACCGGATCGGGTCCATGTCGTGCTCGACCATGAGGCCGCGCATGGTGGTGCCGTATTCCAGGAACAGGCGTTTTTGCAGGGCGCGGGCGTCGTCCTCCGGCAAACTAAATTCGGCTTCGATAAACCCGGTCATGCGCCGGGAGACCCGCGCGAAGAGGTTCGAGGCCTGCGGGTATAGGGTGTTGTCGAGGTCGAAGACCCAACAGGAAATCTGGCTGGGATCGAGTCCACTGGTCGTTGTGTTTGGATCATGCATGCTCATGGCCGCACCCTGGATTGAACCATCGTCGATGGCAAGACGGTAGATTGTTCGCCGAACCGATTTCCCATGCTAGATTCCGATGCGAACAATGATGGGAAACCCATGGCCCGAGACGATTCGGCCCGTGACAGATCGGAAACCGGCTCCGAGCGAGAGCCCGGCGCGCGTGCCTCTGGAGCATTGGGTCCCGACGCGACGGCGGTGGCGGCGATGCTTGGAGAAGGCCGTCCTTTTCATGGTTTCGAGGGCCCCGCGCTACTGCTTGACCGGGCTGGCGATGTCGTCGTCGCCAATCCCGCCGCGCAGGGTATCGTCCATGGATTGGTTAGCGCGCCCGAGAGTCGTTTGTCGGCGTTTGTTAACGCCGTGTTTTCCGGTACCGCGGACGCGGAAAGTCTTAGGATCAGCGAGCCCGATCTAGGCGTGACCACCGACCTGGCGGCGATGCCGCTCGACAACGGCGCGCATCTGCTTCTGATGGGGCGAGATGTGTCGCTGGACGACAATCTGCGCGCCACCCTGGTCGAATCGCGACAGCGATATAAGGATCTGGTTGAGATCTCCTCCGATTTCGCCTGGGAAACGGGAGAGGACGGCACCTTCGTTTTCGTCTCACCGGGCGGCGCGTTGGGCTATGGCGCGGATGACCTGGTCGGCATGGAGGCGAAAGGGTTTGTCGACATGCAAGAGGGCGTCGACGTGGATCTGCCCTTCACCACGAGGCGGCCGATGTACGGCGCCGAGTTCCGGTTTCGGCGTCCGGACGGCAGCCATGCCAACTTGATCGCCTCGGCCCTTCCTTTGCTTGACGAAAACGGGGCCTGGCAAGGCGTGCGCGGTGTCTGCCGCGATGTGACCGAGGATCTCGCGCGTGACGCCGCCCTGGCCCGCGCGCAAAACCGAGAGCGGCATATCGCCTATATCCTGCGCACGATCCGCGACGAAGCGGAGCCCTCGGCGATGCTGCGCTCGGCGACCATGGCGGTGTCCCGTGCATTGTCGGCGGATGGTTGTCAGATTTTGCGGGCGGATAGCCGCGGCGGCTTTCGTCACGCCAGCACCTATGGAGAAATACCCGCCGACCCGGTATTGAATATTGGCCAGAACATGGAAAGCCCGGCGGCACGCGACATGGGAAGCTATCGGGCATTGGCGCACGCCACGCATTATCATCACACCGTGAATGGCGCGATCGTGCTGTGGCGGGACTCGCCCAGCCTGCCCTGGAATGACGAGGAAGTCCGCCAGCTCACCTCCGTCGCCGGCCAGGTCGGGATCGCGCTACAGCAAGTCGCCTCGCACGAGCGACTGGAGGAGCTGTCCACGACCGATCCGATGACCGGACTGCTCAACCGGCGAACCTTCAACGAACGGGTCCGTGAACGGGTTGAGCCGATCGACGGTCCCAAGACCGAGGGTGTCCTGGCCTATGTCGATTTGGACAATTTCAAACTGGTGAACGACAGGCTTGGCCGCCAGGACGGCGATGACGCCTTGATTACGCTGGCCAAAGCGCTGCGGGCGGCGGTGCGTACCGATGATCTGGTGGCGCGCTTGGGCGGAGATGAGTTCGCGCTCTGGCTCGACGGTGTCGATATCAATCTGGCCGAGGATCGCGTCTATGATCTTCTTGCCGATAAGTCGATTTTCGAGCCGTTCTCCGTCGATCCGGAGCGTCCGTTGGGCATGTCGATCGGGCTTGCCGCCTTCGATCCGCAAAGTGGCGAGAGCTTGGAGGCGTTGATCGCGCGGGCCGACGCGGCGATGTATGACATCAAGCGGGGCGGTAAAAACGCGCTGGCGATCGCGCCGGCGGCGGAAATCGCGGCGCGG
>JADHLJ010000195.1 GCA_016780745.1 Alphaproteobacteria bacterium
GTCGCACTGTCGGAAACCCAATCAAAAGCGATCGGACCAGAGATATGAGCACCGAATATGGGGCGGCTGTCCCCTGGCAGGAGGATCTGTTCACCCTGCTGCGCCAAAATGACGTCAACCTGTTCTGCTATGTGCCGGACGGCGGTCATAAAGTACTGATCAACCGGTCGATCGAGGATCCGGACGTGGTCTCGGTGCCGCTGACCACGGAGGAAGAAGGCGTCGCGATGTGCGCCGGCGCCCATCTCGGCGGCAAGAAGGCGGTATTGCTGATGCAGTCCAGCGGCGTCGGGAACTGCGTGAACATGTTCGCGCTGGTCAAGGGCGGGCAGTTTCCGTTTGTCACCCTGGTTACCATGCGCGGCGAGTTCGGCGAGATGAACCCCTGGCAGGTACCGATGGGAACCGCGGTTCAGCCGGTCGTCGAGGCGATGGGCATGCATTGCCTGCGCGCCGAGAGCCCGGAGGAAGTGGTCCCGACGGTCCAGGCGGCCCTTAACATGGCCTATAAATCCAATCAGGGCGTCGCCGTCCTGCTGACCCAAAAGCTGATCGGCGCCAAGGCGTTTTAAGCGGCCCGGAACGAACGGAATTCAAGACATGAGCGAAGACAGACCTCTCGACCGCAAGATGGCCGTCCCGGCGATCGTCGGCGACCCCTCGGACCTTCTGATCGTTTGCGGCCTCGCCGGTGCCTCCAAGGACATCGCGCATCTGACCGATGACGGCGACAACATCTTCACCATGGCCGGCGCCATGGGCGGCGCGACCGCCATGGGCCTCGGCCTTGCCCTGTCCCGCCCGGACAAGCGGGTGCTGGTGGTGACCGGTGATGGCGAGTTGCTGATGAATGTCGGCACCTTGGCAACGGTCGGTATCATGAAACCGGCCAATCTCTCGATCCTCTGTGTCGATAACGGCCATTATGGCGAGACGGGTTATCAGGAAAGCCATACCCAGCGCGGTGTGGACCTGGAGACCATCGCCCAGGGCTCGGCGATCCCGGTCACCCGTACCGTCACCACCGAGGATCAACTAGCCGAAGCGGCGCAGATCCTGCGCAATTCCAACGCCTCGAGCTTCGTGCTGCTTCGAGTGAGTACCGAGCCGCCGCCGGTGGTCAAGCGCTCCATGGACGCGAGCGAGCGCAAGTCCGCCTTCCGCAGGGCACTGCTCGGCACCGCCTGATGAGTGCCGGGGGTTCGAGCGAAGGCAAGGCGCATCTCTCCTTCCCGGCGGCGCGCGCGCTGGCCGAAAGCGTGTTCCGTGCCAACAATTGCTCGGAGCAAGTCGCGGAGGTTCTGGCCGACGTGATCCTGCTCTGTGAGCGGGACGGGCCGGCCAGTCATGGATTTTTCTCCATGTACAACTACATGTTCGGCCTCCAAGGCGGGCATGTGAATGGGCGCGGCGAGGCAAGCTTGGACAGGACCCGGCCCGGCGTTTTGCGGGTCGACGGCGACAACGGCTATGGTCAGGTCGCCATGCGCCGGTTCCGCGAGGACCTGATCGACGCCGCGCGGGAGGCCGGGATCGCCACAATGGCGCTACGCAACGCCCATAATATCGGCCCGTTGCGCCATGATCTGGAACCCTTGGCGGAGGCGGGACTGGTGGCCTTCACCAGCGTGGTCTCGCGCCCGCATATGACACCCCATGGCGGCGCCAAGAAGCTGTTCGGCACCGATCCCATCGCGTTTGCTTGTCCCCGCGCGGGCTCCGAACCGATCGTCTGGGACATGGCGACCAGCGCGGTCAGCCTGATGGAGATCCGTGTCGCGGCGGAAACCGGCGAGGCTATTCCGCCCAACGCGGCGGTCGACAAGCACGGCAATCCGACCACCGATTCCCGCGCCGCCGCCGATGGCGGGATGCTGTTGCCCTTCGCGGGTCACAAGGGCTCGGCGATCGCCTTCATGGTGGAAATCATGGCCGCCGGGCTTACCGGTGGCCGCTTCGCCTTCGAGGATGCCGATCCCGACGCCCCGGGTTTCGCAGGCGCCAATCGGGGCCAGATCATCATCGCCATGGACCCGGAGATACTGCACGGTCCCGGCTTCACCGACCGGATCACGGCGTTCCTGGAGGCCTATGGCGACAGCACGCCGGAACGGGTGCCCGGCGACGGCCGCCTCGCCCGCCGCGCCCGCGCCGAGGCCGAGGGGATATTCCTCGATCCCGGCCTGTTGGAAACCGTCCGCGGTTATCTGCCCGACTGAGCTATCCGAGTTATCTCACCTGGAAGATCAGTTTTCCCTTGAGGTGGCGGGCCTCGCTGACCCGATGGGCGGCGACCGCTTCCGATAATGGATAGACAGTCACTTCCGGGACCCGCAACGCGCCAGCCGCGAGCAGCTCCAAAACCCGCTCCAAGTGCGGGCGATCGCGCCCCACGGCGGGACGCAGGGAAGCGACATCCGCGCGCGGCGAGACCGGCGCTTTCGGCCCGGACGCGATGAAAGCAACACGGCCGCCAGAACGGACCACCTCAAACGAGCGCATCGCCACATCCTCGCCGGCGGTCTCGAACACCGCGTCGACGCCCGAGACAACGGTTGTGAAGTCGACGGTGTTGTAATCGATGATCTCATCGGCGCCGAGTGAGCGCAGATAATCGTGGTTTGACGGGCTCGCCGTGGTGATGACCTTGGCGCCGATATGCTTGGCGATCTGGATCGCCATGCTGGCGACACCGCCGGCGCCGCCCTGGATCAGGATCGTCTCGCCCGATTGCAGCTTGATGGTGTCCTCGATGCTGATCTTGGCGGTGAGGCCGGTCAGCGCGATGGCGGCGGCGTCGATATGGGACAACCCACCGGGTCGCCGCGCCAGGATCGAGGATTTGACCGCGACCTTCTCGGCATAGGCGCCTTCCTGGCCGACATCCAAGACACCGAATACCTGCTCGCCAACCGAAAGATCGGCGCCCTCGCCCGCGGCGGTCACGACGCCGGAGAAATCACGGCCCAGGATATAGGGAAAACTTTCGATCGGCCCGCCCTCATAACCACCGGCCCGCACCTTCCAATCAGCGGCATTCACCGAGGCCGCGTGGATATCGCACACCACTTGTCCGGGCCCGGCGACCGGGTCGGGCTGCTCGCCAAACTTCAACACCTCGGGCGCGCCTTGCGCCTCCATATAAATCGCTTTCATCGTTTCCTCGCCGGTTGGTGTTTGCGCGCTGTCCCTAGATCGGCAGCGCGGTGGTTTGCTTGATCGATTCCATCGAGAACCGAGACGTGACCTCGGCCAGGGGCGTGGTTTCGACTAATCTCTTGTAGAAATCGTCGAAGCGCTTCATGTCCGGAACCATGACCTTCAAGAGGTAGTCGACCTCGCCGGCCATCCGGTGAAACTCCATCACCTCGGGCATCGCCCTCACCTGCTCGGCGAACCCGCGAAGCCAGTCGCCGGAATGCTCGCCGGTGCGGATCTCCATGAACACCGTCAGCCCGAAGCCCATTTGATCCGCGTCCAATACCGCCGTCTGGTGGCGGATGATCTGGTCGGCCCGCAACTTGTTGATGCGTTTCCAACACGGCGAGGCCGAAAGCCCCACCCGCCGCGCGACGTCGCTTACCGAGAGGCTACTGTCTTCCTGCAACACGCGCAGGATCCGCAGGTCCGTGTCATCCATTTCCGAATTCCAGCTACCTTGGAAAAAATAAATGCATCTTTCGCCCCTTAAAGACAAAACCTTTCTATTTTTCAAGCCCTATTGCGCATCAGGGAATAATTTTAATATCCATAGGGTGAGATTGATCCACGGATCTTTCCGTTCCCGCAAGGGAACCGCGGCGATTTGAGGGGCAGCTTGCGTCCGCGTCACCAACCGCTAAAGCGCCACGGGACATCTCCCGTGGGCCCAGTTGATTGCTCGCGAGGAGGCATCCGTGCCCGGTTTAGATACATGCGTTCCAGCAATTACATATTCACCTCTCTCTCGGAGACGGTGGTCATGAAATACCTTCCCCTTTTCGCGGATATCGCCAACCGACGCTGCGTGATCGTCGGCGGTGGCGAGACCGCCGCGCGCAAGCTCCGACTGCTGCTCCGCGCCGGCGCTCGACCGCTTGTCCTGGCGAAAACCGTTACCGACGATATCGCCGAAGCGGCGCGCCGAGGCTCGATCGACGTGCAAACCAGAGACTTCTCCACTTCGGATTTGGAGGACACCGCGCTGATCATCGTCACCGATGTGTCACGCCGGGATGCCGAAACGATTTCCGCCGCCACCAGACAAGCCGGCGTGCTGGTCAATGTCGTCGATCAACCGGATTTGTGCAACGTCGTAATGCCAGGCATCGTCGACCGCGACCCCGTGCTGATCGCGATCGGCAGCGCCGGCGCGTCGCCAGTCCTGGTCCGCAGGTTGCGCGAGCGGATCGAGCGTGTGCTTCCCCCCCGTCTTGGCGACCTCGCGCGGTTCGCCGAACGCTTCCGCGCCGCGGTCGCCACCAAGGTGACATCGGGACCGGCGCGGCGCGCGTTGTGGGAGACGGTGATCGACGGCCCGATCGGCGCGGCGATGCTCGCGGGTAAACAATCGCGCGCCAATGAAGCGATGCTGCGGCTGGTCAACGCGACGGTAGAGGCCTCGCCGCCGCTTGGCCAGGTCGCGTTGGTTGGCGCCGGGCCGGGGGCCGCGGATCTGCTGACCCTGCGAGCCCTAAGACTGATCCAGGACGCGGATGTGGTCGTCCATGACGCCCTGGTCAGCGCCGAAGTCCTTGATCTTACCCGGCGCGACGCGGATCGGATCGACGTCGGCAAGCGCAAGGGCAACCATCGTTTCAGTCAGGCCGATATCAACCAGACGCTGCTTGACCTCGCCCGCGGCGGCCACAGGGTCGTGCGGTTGAAGGGCGGTGATCCTTTTCTTTTCGGACGCGGCGGCGAGGAACTAGCGTTCCTGCAAGCGCGCGGCATCAATGTCGAGATTGTTCCGGGCATCACCACCGCCCTCGGCGCGGCGGCGTCGACTGGCATCCCCCTCACCCACCGTGATCATGCCTCGGCGGTGACGTTCTTGACCGGACACAGGGCCGATGATCAGGCCGCGGGTCAGAGCGACATGGCGCTTGGCGACCGGAACACCACGATCGTCGTTTACATGGGGCTTGGCCGGGCCGGCGAGATCGCCGCGCGGGCGATCAAATTGGGGCGCTCAGCTTCCACGCCAGTCGCGATCATCGACAAGGCGACACTCCCGAACGAGCGGGTGTTGCGCGGCACCTTGCAAAGCATGGAAAGCGATATCGCCGGCGCCGGGCTCTCGGGGCCGACCTTGCTCATCATCGGAGAAGTCACGGCGTCACACGCCGCGACCCCGAATTTCCAACACCTTCGCCACGCGGTTGGTTGAGGACAGGAGAACAGAATGGCAAAAATCTCGCACCAGATCATGACGGCGAACCGGTTGGAGGACGGCGTTGTGGTTTACCTCGATGCCCAGGAACGCTGGGTCGAAAATCTCTCGGCCGCCGCCATCGCCGAAACCAAGGCAGACGCCAAGTTTCTGACGGCACGCGCCGCGGTCGCCGTTGGCGAGCGGCGTGTCGTGGGGCCGTATTTGTTTCCGGTCGAGCCCGGCGCCGCGCGGGCACGGCCGTTAAGCCAACGCGAGCATATCCGTGCCCTTGGCCCAACGGTCGGCACCGATTTTTCCGATTCCCGAACCGGAGGCTGATCCATGTACGCCTATGACGATTTCGACCACGCTTTCGTGCGGGAACGGGCCAACGAGTTTCGCGAGCAAGTCGCGCGGCGGTTGGCCGGGGAGTTGACCGAGGACGAGTTCAAGCCGCTCCGGCTGATGAACGGTCTTTATCTACAGCTCCACGCCTACATGCTTCGCGTCGCGATCCCTTATGGCACCCTTTCCTCGGCGCAAATGCGCCGTCTGGCGGTAATCGCTAGGCGATGGGATCGCGGGTACGGGCATTTCACCACCCGCCAAAACATCCAGTTTAACTGGCCGAAATTGGTCGACACCCCGGACATTCTGGATTCGCTGGCCGAAGTGGAGATGCACGCGATCCAGACCTCGGGCAATTGCATCCGCAATGTGACGGCCGACCCGTTCTCCGGCGCCGCCGCGGATGAGATCGAGGATTCCCGCGTTTGGGCGGAGATCATCCGGCAGTGGTCGACCTTGCACCCGGAATTCACCTTCCTGCCGCGCAAGTTCAAGATCGCGGTCACCGGCGCCGAAAGCAACCGAACGGCGGTAAAATTTCACGACATCGGCCTGCGCATGCGGCGTAATGGCGCCGACGAAATCGGCTTCGAGGTGATCGTGGGCGGCGGCCAGGGCCGCACGCCCATCGTCGGAACCACCATTCGGGAATTTCTGCCAAAGCAACACCTACTTTCCTACCTGGAAGCGGTGCTGCGCACCTACAACCTTCTGGGCCGGCGCGACAACCTTTACAAGGCGCGGATCAAGATCCTGTTGGCCGAGACCGGTGTCGAGGCCTTCACCGACGCGGTCGAGGCGGAGTGGGAGCGTATTCGCGGCGGCGCGTTAACCTTGCCGGAGGATGAAATCCGCCGCATCGAGGCGCATTTCGCGCCGCCATTGCTGGTCGCCGCGTCGCCGGATCAGGCGTTCGCCGAGGCCAAGCGCGCGCAGCCCGATTTCGCCGCCTGGTGCCGGTCGAATCTGTTCGCGCACCGGGTTCCCGGCCATGCCATCGTCACCATCTCGTTGAAGCCGAGCGGCGGTATTCCCGGTGATGCCACCGCCGAACAGATGGAAGCGGTCGCCGACTTGGCCGATCGTTTCTCGCATGGCGAAATTCGCGTGACACACGAGCAGAACCTGGTTCTGGCGGATGTTCGCGAAGCCGACCTATTCACTCTCTGGCAAGGTCTAGTTGCCGCCGAACTCGCGACAGCCAATATCGGGTTGATCTCGGACATCATCGCCTGCCCGGGGCTGGATTATTGCAACCTCGCCAATGCCCGCGCGATCCCGGTGGCCCAGCGCATCAGTCGGCATTTCTCCGATCCGGCGCTGGTCGAGGAAATCGGTCCGATCACGCTCAACATCTCCGGCTGCATCAACGCCTGCGGACATCACCACGCCGGCCATATCGGCATTCTCGGCGTAGACAAGCATGGCGAGGAGTTCTACCAGATCACCTTGGGCGGCGCGGCGGATGACGATGCCACCGTCGGCCGCATCCTCGGCCCGTCGGTGCCCTATGACGGCGTCGTCGAGGCCGTGGAAAATGTGATCCAGACTTACCGAAACATTCGCACCGGGGATGAGCGTTTCATCGACACCGTGCGTCGCGCTGGAATCAACCCCTTCAAGGAGGCCCTTTATGGCACTCGTTAAGAACGGCCTGGTGGTCGACGATCTCTGGGAGTCTCTGGACGGACGCGACCCGGACACGATTGACGCCAAAACGGCGTTGTTGGTCAGCCCGGCGGAACTCTCGGCGCTCGGCCAGCGGCTTTCCCGCTTTGGCCAGCTTGGCGTGGCCCTGGCGCCGGCGGACGATGTTCGCCCGTTAGCGGAGGATTTGAAGCGACTGGCATTGGTGGCGCTGACACTTCCGAAATTCAATGATGGACGCGCTTTTTCGCAGGCCCGTTTGGTTCGCGAGGCCGATGGGTTCAAGGGTGAAATCCGCGCCACCGGCCATATCCTGCGCGATCAGCTCAATTTCCTGCGCCGCTCCGGGGTCGATACAATCGAGGTCCCCGATGACGGTGACGTTGACTCCTGGGCCAGGGCCTGGGATGCCGAAGCGAGGCGTTTCAGGGGCTATTACCAAACGGCGGTTGACCATCACTCCAATCGCGCGTCGTCAACGCCGCCCACGGTGCTACGCCGCTGGACGGCCCCAACGGCGGTTAGCGTCTTGGCCACCAACGCCATCGTCATCCAAGACGCCACCAGCTACGCCGGCGCCTGGGCTTATTGACGCTTTCCGACGGATGACCGGCTCGGGCTTATCCCCGCAACGCCGGTTCGAGCACGTCGAACAACCTGTCCACATCGGCGAGGTCATTAAAGAGATAGGGGCTGACCCGGATCGCGCCGCCACGCAGGGCCACATGCACGCCCTCGCCTCTCAGATGATCCAACAACCCTTCGGGAAGCGCCGTTCGCGACCTGAGGCTGATGAAGTTTCCAACACGCTGGTGCCGCGGAGGAACGACCAGACCGATTGCCTCGGCCCGCTCGGCGATCGCGTCGGTCAGCACCCGCAGGCTCTCTTGGATTGCCGCCGGCCCCCACGCGTTAACTTGTTCCAAGGCGGCTTTGCAGATCGGCAAGAGGATCATGCTGTCCGCGGCTCCCATATCGAAGCGGCGGGCCCCCGGCGCGTAGGTGTCGGAATAGCCTGGCGTGTATTCCATCGATGGAATATCGCCCCGGCCCTGATGGTTATCCTCGACCGGCACCCCGTCCTGATAGTCCGGCGCGACATACATGAATGCCATCAGGTCCGGGGAAAGCAGCCATTTATAGGCTGAAACCGTCATGAATGCCGGCTGAATGACCGCCACATCCGTCTTCACGGCACCAACGGTTTGTGTCGCGTCGACCACGAGCGGGATGCCACGTTCACGGCAGACCGGCCCGATCCGCTCCAATTCCACCAGCGAGCCATCCGTCCAATGGCAGTTGGGCAGGCTGACAAGCCCGGTCTCGGGGCCGATCGCCTCCAGAACCGCCGACGTCCAATCGAAGTCATCCGGTCTCGCCACCACCCGCAAGATCCCACCATCGCGCTCGGCCACCTTGCGCCATGCGTAGTAATTCGACGGGAACTGACCTTCCAGCAATACGATTTCCTGGCCCTTTCGAACCGACAGGTTCCGCGCCGCCGCCGCGATGCCAAAGCTCGTCGAAGCGGTCAGCGCCACGTCCTCTCCCGTCGCCCCGATCAGACTGGCGAACTGCGCGCGACACGCCTCTTTTTCCTGGCCGACATTGGCGCGATCCGGGCTCCAGGGATGAAACTTGCGGTCCACGCCCCGACGGCCGGCCTCGGCGCTGGCGATGAGGCACGGGGTCTGGGACGCGCAATTCATGTAGGTGATCCCCTCGGGGATATCGAACAGGTGTTTTTGATTTCCAAGAGACATCACGGGCTCCAAACCCTGGGATAGAGGTTGGACCTACT
>JADHLJ010000196.1 GCA_016780745.1 Alphaproteobacteria bacterium
AGCGCGGTGACGACATCCTCCAGCCGTTCGAGATTGGCCTCCGCCGCCTTCAGGCGCAGCTCCGCCTCATGCCGTCTGGTGTGCAGGCCGCGGATATTGGCGGCTTCCTCGAGGATGACCCGACGTTCCGAGGGCTTGGCGTTGATGATCGCGCCGATCCGCCCTTGGCTGACGATTCCGGCGGAGCGCGCGCCGGTTCCAGCATCGGCGAACAGCAATTGCACGTCACGGCCGCGAACGTCCTGACCGTTCACCTTATAGTTTGAGCCCTTGGTGCGCTCGATCCGCCGGGTGATGTTGAGTTCCGGCGCGTTGTTGAGCGCCGCCGGCGCCGTGCGATCAGAGTTGTCGACTAGCAAGGACACCTCGGCGACATTGCGCGCCGGACGCGCGGAGGAGCCGCCGAAGATCACGTCATCCATCTCGCCGCCGCGCATCCGCTTGGCCGAGGTCTCGCCCATCACCCAGCGCAACGCTTCGACCAGATTGGATTTGCCGCAGCCGTTCGGACCGACGACGCCGGTCAAACCGCTGGCGATATCCAATTCCGCCGCGTCGACGAAGGATTTAAAGCCGCTGAGTCTCAGACGATTGAATTGCACGCGTTACTGTCCTTTCAGGCGGTGCCGACGTCAGGTGGCCCGGCCCGCCAGAAGTTCCTCGAAATCCTCGAAGGTGAAGGCGCGGACCTTCTCGCCATCGAGCAAGAAAGACGGCGTCGAATCCACATTGTGCTTCTTGCTGCCCTCCAACCGCGAGGCGATGATCCCGTCCAGCAGCTTGCCATTGGTCATGCAGGCTTCGGCCGCCTGACGATTCAGGCCGGCCAACTGGCCGATCCGCAGCAACGCCTCCAACGGATTATCCGAACGCGCCCAGGAAGCCTGCTGCTTCAGCAGAACGTCAATGATTGCCGGGTAGTGCTTCTCCGGTACGCAGCGCGCCAGGGCGGCGGCGCGCAGGGCCCATTGGTCCAGCGGGAAGTCCCGGAACTCCAACCGCACCTTGCCGGTGTCGATATATTTCTCTCGGAGCTTGGGATAGGTCTCGGCGTGAAAGCGCGCGCAATGCGGGCAAGTCAGTGAGAAATATTCGACCAAAGTCACCTTGGCGTCGGCGTCGCCGATGCTTCTGGGACCCAAGGCCTTTTCCAGGTCAATCGCCTCTTGGGCCCGTGCATCGCCGCCGGAAACCGCGATTAGGGCCGGCGCCGCCAACATCGCGCCAATCGCCAAATTTAGTGTTCTACGCCGCACGTCGAACTCCAATCCACTATATGTTGTGTACATTAAGCTGGGGCATTCACCCCCGCAACCGCTTGGCGACTGTGCGATCAAATCATGGCGACTTCTAGGCGCGCGGCGCCTCGCGGGGCTCGCTCGCGGGGTTGTGACCGGATGTTTTCACTTGCGAGAAAGTACGGCGCGACCAAGGGCCTGCAAGGCGTTCTTAAGATCCTGGTCCGCGAAACCGGCGACTTGCGCGGCCACCCAATCTTCTTCGCGCCGATCAAGCGGCCTGGGCTCGGGGCGCGGTTTGTGGCGCGGTTCCGGCAGCGGGCCCTGGCGAATCGCGATCCGCTCGACCGCGTCATAGCCGAAGACGGTGTTGATCCGCTCCAGCAGCACCGGCTCCAGATGCTGGAGCTCCAAGGCCCGCGCGCCGGGCACCACCAGATGCAGGGTCGCGCCGGCCCGCTTGTCACGCGGAAACGCCACCCGATCCGGCGCGCACCAGCCGGCGACGGCCTCGCCGACGATGCTGGACCAGCGATGCACGATCGCCGATTCGAGAAAGCCCCGCTTGCGCAAGGCCTTGTCGGTAAGCTTGGGAACCGTCGCGCCCAGCATCCGCAGGCCAGGCTTGCGGTTGCCGAGATCCCGGTATTTCTTTTGATCTTCCGCCATGTCTCGTGGGCCCGTTGCGTGTCGGGGTCATCCTATCAGTCCCGAGGCCGAAGCGTCCTGATTTTGATCTTCTTGGCCCGCCGGTCTCCGCGTTAGTCTCGCGCCATGGTAACCCCACTCAAAACCGCCAGCGCCCGACGTCTGCCAGGCGCGTTGCTCGACTGGTACGACCGCAACCGCCGGCATCTGCCGTGGCGCGCCGCGCCGGGGGAGCGAGCGGATCCCTATAGAGTCTGGCTCAGCGAGATCATGTTGCAGCAGACCACGGTGGTGACCGTCGGCCCCTATTTCGAGCGGTTCCTCACGCTCTGGCCAACGGTCACGGACCTCGCCGAAGCCAGATTGGAAGACGTCTTGGTGGAATGGGCCGGGCTCGGCTACTACGCGCGGGCCCGCAATCTGCACAAATGCGCCGTCGTGGTCGCGGAAAGCCATGGCGGACGGTTTCCCGAGACCGAAGCCGGCTTGCGGGAACTGCCCGGCATCGGCGTCTATACCGCCGCCGCGATCGGTGCGATCGCCTTCGACCAACCAGCCACCCCCGTCGACGGGAATTTTGAGCGGGTGATGGCGCGCCTGCACGCGGTCGAGGCGCCGATGCCCGGCGCCAAGCCACTGCTGCGCGAGCTCGCCGAGCGGCTGACGCCGAACCACAGGCCGGGAGACTATGCCCAGGCGGTGATGGATCTCGGCGCCACGGTCTGCACGCCGCGCAAGCCGAAATGCATGATCTGTCCCTGGTCCGAGGTTTGCGCCGGGCGGATCGCCGGGATCGCCGAGAGCCTGCCGGCCAAATCGCCCAAGAAAGCCAAGCCGACGCGCCGTGGCACCGCGTTTTGGTGCCTCAACAAGGATAACGATGTGTTCCTGCGCCGTCGTCCGTCCAGCGGCCTGCTGGGCGGCATGATGGAAATCCCGTCAACCGAGTGGCGAGAGGACGCGGATCTCGGAGCGTTCGAGACCGGTGATCCGCCACTACCCGCGCGATGGCGGGAACTGCCGGGCATGGTCCGGCACACTTTCACGCATTTTCATCTGGAACTGCGGGTCATGGCCGCGAGGATCGAGAAGGACGGAGCCGAAGCGGGCGGTGTCTGGCACCCGATCGCCAATTTGGGCCGCGCGGGCCTGCCGACGGTGATGACCAAGATTGCCCGCCACGCCCTCAAGCACGGCTAGCCGGGCCAGCAGTCCGGGACCCGCGTCGCCAGCCAGCGGACCAGCGCGGCATTGACCTCGATTGGTTTTTCCCGCGCCATCCAATGGCCCGAGTCGATCGGGACGACACTCAGGTCGCGGCAAGTATCCCGCATGGACGCGCCGAGCCTCAAATTGATCGACTCGCAGGTGAGGTCATAGCGTCCGGCCAGAAACAACGCGGGCATTTCCAGCACTCCGTCCTTCACCGCGGCCGCGGCATACTCGGCATTGCTTGCGTGGTTCCTGTACCAGGAATTGGGACCGAAAAAGCCGTTTCGCTTGAGCGACGCGGCATAAACCGCATGGTCCTCGGCACTCAGCACCCGCTCGTCCAGGGGCACGTCGGTTGGCCGCGCCGTTCCCCGGAACCAGCCGCCGGCCCGCCGAACCGAGGCGGTCGGAGACGGTTTTCCCAGGGTCTTGGGATTGCCGGCGCGGAACAGCGCTCGCACGGTTGCCGCCGTGTCCGCTTCCATCTCGGCTTGGGCGTCGGCGAAATTCTCCCCGTAGAACTTTATATATTCCCATTGCCCGGCGGGATATTCCGCCTCGGGATAGATATCGCGGTCGACCAGGGAGATCAGATGATCGAGCCCCAACTCGACCGAGCGATAAGGCACGCACAGCCCGGCGACCGCCGCGCAGTGTTCGGGATGATGGCTGGCGATGCTCCAGGCCACCGGCGCGCCCCAGTCATGGCCGACCCAGACCGCGCGCTCGCGCCCCAACGCGCGAAGCAGACCGATCATGTCGGCGACGATAAGCTCCTGGGTGTAATCCTCGTGCCGATCATAGACCGAGGACCGCCCGTATCCGCGCATATCCGGCGCGATCGCCCGAAAGCCAAGCGCGCCCAGACAAGGCAATTGGTGCCGCCAGCTCAAGGACATCTCCGGCCAGCCATGAACCAAGATCACCAGCGGACCATCCTCGGGACCAGCGGCGAGGTAGAAGCTATCATGGCCGTCGGTGGTAATCCGGTTTTCCGTGATGGCGGCCTTGTCCATGATCGGCTATCCCTGGTTGACGTGTTTCGCCATCATCCAACAAGGGTATGATCTTTGAAACCCCTCCGACCCGCGCTTCTCCGCCGCATGGTCCGCGCCCTCGCGCGCCGCGTATAGTGGTCTCAAAGGACAAAGCGTGCTGACACTCACAAAACCGGCGCAGGGCCCGTTCACCACGGCCGAGCGGATCATGATCACCGTGCCGGTGCTGGCGGCGTCGCTACTGCATTCCCTTAATATGAGCACCGCCTATGTGGCGCTGCCGAATATTCAGGGGAATCTCTCCGCCGCGCCGGATCAGGTCGGCTGGGTGATCACCGCCTTTGTCGTCGCCACCGCCGTCGGCACCATCCTGACCAATGTGTTCAGCCAACGATTTGGCCGGCGCCAGGTGTTCATGGCGGCGATCCTGGGTTTCACGGTCACGTCGCTGCTCAGCGCGAGCTCGACCACCCTGACCGAATTGGTGCTCTACAGGATCCTGCAGGGCTTCGTGTCGGCGCCGCTGCTGCCGATATCGCAAGCCATCATGTTGGATACCTATCCACGCGAAAAACACGGCTTCGCGATGAGCATCTGGTCGATGGGGATGATCCTCGGCCCGGTGGCCGGCCCCACCGTCGGCGCGTTGCTGACCGAGTATTACAACTGGCGCTATGTCTTCTTCATGAACATCCCGTTCGGGGTGATCGCCTTCTTCGCCATTCTGGTCACCTTGCCGAGCGCCGAGTCGAGTCGCCAGAAGGTGGACTGGATCGGCGTGGTCTCGCTTATCGCGGCGGTGGTGTTGCTACAGATGGTGCTCGACCGGGGCGAGCGGCTCGGCTGGTTCGAATCCTACGAGATCATGATCAACGCGTCTCTGTCGGCGCTAGCGTTTTATATTTTCGTGGTCCACTGCCTGACCACCGACAATCCCTATATAAGTCTCGCGATCTTCAAGGATCGAAACTACGTGATCGGCCTGTTGCTGATCTTCGTGTTCGGCATCGCGGTCTTTTCCAGCCTGTTCATCCTGCCGGTATTCCTGCAGAACATGCAGGGCTATCCGGTGCTCTCGGCCGGCTGGGTGGTCTCGGCACGCGGGCTCGGCACCATGGCGGCGATGATGTCGGCGGGGTATCTGGCGGACCGAGTCGAAGGCCGCTATCTGATCCTCGCGGGTTTGCTGTGCGTCGGCGTCAGCAATGTCTGGATGACCGCCTGGAACGCAGAGGTCGGAATGCCCGAGATCATCTGGGTCACCCTGGTCAACGGCTATGGCATGGGGATGATGTGGGTCTCGCTTACCACCGTGACCTTCTCCACCATGTCGCCGCAATTCCGGGTCGAGGCGGCATCGCTGTTCTCACTGACCCGCGCCATCGGCGCCAGCATGGGCACCTCGGTGGTGGTCTCGATCCTGGTTCGCTCCAGCCAGACCAATTACATTGAGATGCGCGATCGGATTAATGAGTTTGGCCAGTCCCTGAGATTCAACGGCGCGGCGTCGATGTGGAACCTGGATTCCGCCGCCGGCATCCAGGCGCTGCAAAGCATGGTCTTCAACCAAGCCCAGATGGTCGCCTTCCTGAACGACTTCGTGTTTCTGGTCTTCGTTGCGTTTCTGGCGATGCCGCTCTGTTTTCTGCTGCGCCGGGTCAAGAAGTCGCCGGGATAATCGTCGCGCCGCGCGAGAACCCGCGCTAAGCTGAGGCATCGTTTTGACGAAAGGAATGGCCATGGCCTTGGCGAACCAACGGATTGTCTATCTCAACGGCGAGTTTATTCCCGAGAGCGAGGCGAAAATCCCGATCAAGGATCAGGGCTTTAAATTCGGCGACGCGGTGTTCGACACCACCCGCACCTTCGGCCACGAGATCTTCAAACTGCGTGAGCATCTGGACCGCTTTGAGCGCTCCATGCGTTATCTCAAGCTGGATGCCGGTCATTCGGTCGACGATTTCATCTCCATTACCGAGGAAGTGGTGCGCCGCAACCTGCCGCTGATCGCCAATGACGACGATTATTGGGTAACCCAGCGGGTGAGCCGCGGCCTCGCCGAGGGCGATCGCGAGGCCTGGCCTGACTGGCCCGACGCCACGGTGCTGGTCGAGTGCACGCCCCTACCGCTGGCCGCGCGGGCCAAGAGCTATCGCGACGGCATCCAGGTCATCACCCCCTCGGTGCGCCGGGTCGCGCCGGAAATGGCGAGCCCTCGGGCCAAGACCCATAACTACTTGAACCTGATCCTCGGCGATCTCGAGGTCGCGGCGCAAAACCCGGACGCGCTATCGGTACTGCTGGATCGCGACGGCAACCTCGCCGAGGGCAAGGGCAGCAACATCTTCCTCGTCACCGAGGGCCGCTTGAAGACCCCGCGCGAGCGCTTTGTCCTGCCTGGTGTCAGCCGTCAGGTGACCAAGGAGTTGGCCGACAAGCTCGGCCTGGTGGTCGAGGAGACCGATATCGATCTGTTCGACGCCTATAACGCCGACGAAGCCTTCATCACCTCGACCAGCTTCTGCATCTGTCCGATCCAGTCGATCAACGGCCGCGCCTTCTCCGAGACCGCGATCCCCGGGCCTGTTACCAAGAAACTGATCCAGGCCTATGTCGACATGGTCGGGTTTGATTGGTACGCGCAATATCTGTCTCGGTTGGCTTGACGCCCTATCGTCGTCATCGCGAAAAACACGTCGTCATCCCGCCCTACGGCGGGATGACGACTAATTTTGCGATGAAAGCGGCCCCTACCGCCCCAGTTTCTTCTGGAAACCCGCCCGGTTGACGACCTCGGGATTGACCAGATTATCCGGTGCCTGTCCTGATTTGACCGCGAGGATGGCGCGGGTGTTGACCTCACCCATGGTCTGGAACATCTGATCCGAGAAGCCGATCGCGTGCGGCGCCACGATCACGTTGGACAGCTTGAGGATCGGATCGTCGAAGGGCGAGGGCTCGGGGTCGAAAACATCGATCGCCGCGCCGGCCAGCCGGCCCTCGACCAGGGCCGCGTAGAGCGCCTTTTGATCGACCACCGGTCCGCGCGCGGTGTTCACGATATAGGCCGTCGGCTTCATCTTCGCGAAACCCTCCGCCGATCCGATACCCTGGGTCTCTTCGTTAAGCGGGCAGTTGAAGGACAGGAAATCAGCCTCGCGAAAGGCGGTGTCGAGATCAACCAGGGTGACCCCCAGTTCCTCCGCGACCTTGGGATCGAGATAGGGATCATGGGCGATGATCCGCATGTCGAACGCTCGAATCAACCGGACCACCTCTTGGCCGATATTGCCGAGACCGATGATCGACAGGGTGCGTCCGGTGAGCCCGGTGCCGAAGAAATCGAGCCGCGCCGGCCAGCCGAGCGGTCCGGTACGGGTCACCCGATCCTTCTCCAGCAAGCGATGCGCCAGCGCCAGGATGAACAGCACCACCGAGCTCGCCATCGGGCGGCGCACACCGTCCGGCGTGATGGTCAGCGCGACGTCGTTCTCGGTACAGGCCGGCACGTCGATCCGGTCGAAGCCGACGCCCATCCGGGCAAAGAGTTTCAGGCGCCCGTCATCGCGGAACGTGTCGGCGGTGACCTTCTCGCCCATCAGCACCAGCGCGTCATAACCTTCGACCAGCTCCGGCGTCAGCGTATTGCCCGGCGCCATCTTCACCAGCTCGATATCGGCGTCGTTCTCCAGGGTCGACCAATCGCAACTCGGAAAGGTCGGTTTGCGATCGGCGCGGGTGAAGGCGGCGCTGAGGCCTACGCGAAACTTGCTCATCTCGGCTACTCCTTGTCTTGAATCGCTCGAAGTGTAGATCGACGAACCCACCAAGGCGATAGGTTCAGGGCGTCAATCCAACCTTTTGTAGAACATCCCCCGGCGCGTGGCCGGCCTCGCGCAGCGCCCGCAAGGTGAGCGCCTTGTCCCGCTTGGCGTATCGCCGGCCGGTCTCGTCCACCAACAGGCCGTGGTGGCGATAGTCCGGGACCGGCAGGTCGAGCAGGGCTTGGAGCAGGCGGTGCAGGTGGCTTGCCTGGAACAGGTCCTCGCCCCTTGTCACCAATCCCACGTCCTGGATCGCGTCATCCACCGTCACCGCGAGATGATAACTGGTGGGGATATCCTTACGGGCCAGGACCACGTCGCCAAAGATCGATGGCGTCGCGCTCTGGACACCGCGATCAAGATCCCGCCATTCCAGCTCCCCGGCGATCTCCGTCGCGCGGGCCATGCGAAGGCGCAACACATGCGGCTCTCCCGCTTCAAGGCGTCGGGCGCGCTCATCCTCCGGCATCAAGCGGTCGGTATCGGTCACCGCCGGGCCGTCCGGCCCCATCTCGACACCAAAGCCCGGCGACAGATGCGGCGCCGACAAGGCCTCGTTCAGTTCCTTGCGCGAGAGGAAACACGGATACAGCAGATCAATCGCGTCGAGCCGGTCCAACGCCGCGCGGTAATCCGCGAAATGATCGGATTGCCGGCGCACCGGTTCCGGCCATTCGAGGCCCAGCCAGGCGAGATCCTCCAGGATCGCCGTCTCGAATTCCGACCGGCACCGGGCGATGTCGATATCCTCGATCCGAAGCAGCATCTCGCCACCCCGGCCGCGCGCCTCGGCGGCGGCGAAACAGGCGGAATAGGCATGCCCCAGATGTAGCAGCCCGGAGGGGCTGGGGGCGAAACGGGTGGTGGCGCTGTTCACGGGCGATCGGTATCCCGGCTTGACGTGGATCATCGGTTCTCGGCAGTGTTGCCGCCAATCAAACGCCGGACCGCGCCCGCCCGCAACGACTGATCGACAGGGCACGAAGAATAGAGCGCCAAGAACGGTCCGGTGGCAACAAGCCAATCGGAGTGCTTTTCATGATGGATATCGACGGTCCCCGCCAGGACCCCGCCGACGGCAAGCCCGCCCGGGCCCAGGTTATTCTGCTGCACGGCTATGGCGCCGACGGCAACGATCTGATCGGTCTGGCGCCCTATATGGCGCGGGAGTTGCC
>JADHLJ010000197.1 GCA_016780745.1 Alphaproteobacteria bacterium
AGACGCCCCGACCTGCGCTGGCCAATCCCACGCGGATTCGCCAAGCGCCTCACCGGGCGCCGGGTCGAGCGGCTCGAGCGACGGGCCAAGTACCTGCTCTGGCACATGGACGACGGCACCGTGATGATGCTGCATCTCGGAATGTCCGGGAGGATCCAAATCAGCCAGGAGCGCCCCGCCGCGTTGGACAAACACGACCACCTCGTCTTCACCACCGATGACGGAACGGTCATACGCTTCAACGACGCGCGCCGGTTCGGGATGGTGGATCTGGCGACGACCGCGACGCTCGCCCAACACAAGCTTCTCGCCGCCTTGGGCCCGGAACCGCTGGGCAATGCGTTCAGCGGCCCGATGCTCGCCGCGGCGTTCGAGGGTCGGCGCTCCCCGGTCAAGGCGGCCTTGCTGGATCAGCGCGTGGTCTGCGGCCTCGGCAATATCTATGTCTGCGAGGCCCTGCACATGTCCGGCATCTCTCCGCTTCGACTGGCGACCAACGTGAAGGGCAAAAGGACCGAGCGACTGACCACGGCGATCCGGGACGTGCTCGCCGACGCCATCGAAGCCGGCGGGTCCAGCCTGCGCGACCATCAGCAGGTCACTGGCGAGCTCGGCTATTTTCAACATCGTTTCAAGGTCTATGACCGCGAGGACGAGCCCTGCCCCAGCGACGACTGTTCCGGCACCGTGCGCCGGATCGTGCAATCGGGGCGCTCGACTTTTTATTGTCCTCGCTGCCAACGCTGAGGTAGAAGCCCGGCCTATGAAGATACTGTCCCCCATCCGCTGGATTTCGGTATTAGCCCTGTTCGCGATCGCCCTCGCGGGCGGCGCGCGAGACGGGTTCGCGGATGACGGGTTCGTCACCGGCTTTAGCGACCTGCCGTTGATGGAGGGAATGACGGAGATTCCCGATACCGATGTCGCCTTCGACACCACGGCGGGACGCATCGTCATTGCCTTCGCCAAATCGGCGGTCGCGCCCGACACCATCAGAGCTTTTTACCGGACCGCGCTTGCGCAGCTCGGCTGGCGCGAAACCGCGACCGATGCCTTTACCCGCGAAGACGAGGTCTTGAACTTCGACTATCTGGCCGACGGACCCGATACCGTCGTGCGATTTTCGCTGCTTCCCGAATAATCTCACCCGATGGCGGCCGGGTTCCGGTCGCCCCACGAACAGGAGACCCCCGATGAGCTACGAGAACATTATCGTCGAGCGCAAGGACGGCGTGGCGGTGATCACTCTGAACCGGCCCAAGGCGATGAACGCGCTTTCCGCCGGCCTGGTAAGCGAGCTGAAGGATGCCTTGATCGCTCTGGACGCCGATGACGAGATCGGCTGCCTGATCCTGACCGGCAACGAGAAAGCCTTCGCCGCCGGCGCGGATATCAAGGAGATGCAGTCCAAATCCTATATGGACGCCTATATGGAGGACTTCATCACCGCGACCTGGGAGCAAATCGCCAAGCTGCGCAAACCGATCATCGCGGCGGTGTCGGGCTACGCGCTGGGCGGGGGCTGTGAGTTCGCGATGATGTGCGATTTCATCATCGCCGGCGACAACGCGAAATTCGGCCAGCCGGAGATCACCATCGCCACCATTCCTGGCGCCGGCGGCACCCAGCGGTTGCCGCGGTTCGTCGGCAAGGCCAAGGCAATGGATATGTGCCTCACGGGCCGGATGATGGACGCCGAGGAGGCCGAGCGCGCCGGTCTGGTCAGCCGGATCGTGCCCGCCGCCGAGCTGCAAGACGAAGCCATGAAGGCGGCCCAGCGGATCGCCAGCCTCTCCCGTCCGTCGGTGATGATGGCCAAGGAAGCGGTGAATCGAGCCTATGAAACCGTCCTTGCCGAGGGTATTCGGGTGGAGCGCCGACTGTTCCATTCGACCTTCGCGACGGAGGATCAGAAGGAAGGCATGGCGGCCTTCGCCGAAAAACGTCAACCCAATTTCAAAAATCGTTGATGTCGGGCGCTGAATCCTCGTTGACGCGAGGACGCGCCGTGTCTATAACCCGCGCTCTCTATTAAGCGCCGGCAGCCGGGAACTTCAGCATGGCTCACCATCTATCCGCCAAGAAGCGGATCCGTCGTAACGAAAAGCGTCGGGTTATCAATCACGCGCGGATCTCGCGGGTTCGCACTTTCGTTAAGCGCGTCGAGGTCGCGATTGCCTCGGGCGACCAGGATGCCGCCAGCGCGGCGCTCAAGGCCGCGCAACCCGAAATGCATCGCGGCGTCACCAAAGGCGTGTTGCACAAGAATACCGTTGCGAGAAAGCTCTCTCGGCTTTCCAAACGGATCAAGGCGATGGCCGCTTAACGCTATCCCCGAAAAGACATCTGGTTCCGACGGCCGCGACCTTGTTCGTGGCCGTTTGCCGTTGCTCGAGATGCTAATTGGCATCAGCATCGAAGGTCGAAATTCTCGTTTTTCGACGACGCCTAGAGGCGTGTCTTGGCGTTCAAGATCGGTTGCGGCGAGCAACATATTGATTCAAACCAACAACCGAATTCGATGCTGTCAGCACCGAGCCTGACGCCGCGTCGGCGAGTCAATTTTTCTGGTTTTTTTGTGACTGCGAGGTTGCAACCAAGCCGCCTCATAGGTACGTTGGCTCAACGCTTCAAAGTGGGCGCAACGAGAATAGACGAAGAAAAGTTTTGGCTTTTTGAAAGTCAATACTTGAAAAACAGATACATGACGTGAAATCCCAAGAATTTATTATGAATTTGCAGGGACCACTCGAAGATTACCCCAAGAACTCTTTTGAGTTTTTATTGGGGATTCCGAAAGATCTGGCTATGGATCATTCGCAAATAAAGAAATACGGTCGCTGATAACTTGGCGAACGCCAGGTAATTGGATCGGCCGAGGGGGCTGATTTATAGGGTTTCCAGCAACGATCGGCGGCACCAAGCCGACGCTGGAACACCCGGGTTTGGGGGCGCTCAATTATGCCGGTTGCCATTGGTCTTCGCCGAATCCCGCTGGTCGATCTCCTATCGATGACCGTATCGTGGGGACCCGTCGATGGCTGAGGAGCGTCCAGTTTCCATCGACAAGCAATGGGCGCGTGTTCGCGCCCGCATGCGCCGGGAAGTTGGTGAGTCCGTATACCGCAACTGGCTCAGGTCCCTGACGATGGATCGGGTCGATGGCGCGACGGCGGTCCTGACCGCGCCAACCCCGTTTTTCCGAGACAGGATAATCGCTCAGTTCGAAGACCGTCTGGCACTCGCCTGGGCGGTTGAGAGCAACGACGACATCGACAAGGTCAAGGTCATTTCGGCCGGTCGGTCCGGTAAGTCCCCTTCAAAGGGGACAACCAATCACGCCGAGAGCGCGCTCGATGACGCGGAAGATGAGATTGCGCACCTAGATGACGGCGCCGACAAACCGATACGAGCGCCCATCTCGGCCAAGACACATCGACAAAGCGACGGGCCGGTCAACGGGCATCTAGACCCAAGGTTCACGTTCGAGAACTTCGTGGTCGGCAAGCCGAACGAACTTGCCTACGCGGCGGCCCGCAGAGTGGCCGGAAGCGACGGCGTCCCGTTCAACCCACTTTTTCTCTATGGCGGCGTCGGGCTCGGTAAAACTCATCTGATGCATGCCATCGCCTGGGAGATCCGGCGGCGCGACCCGGCCCGGCGGGTGATCTATCTGTCGGCCGAAAAATTCATGTATCAGTTCATCCGGGCCCTTCGGTTCAAGGACACGGTGGAGTTCAAGGACCAGTTCCGCTCGGTCGACGTCCTGATGATCGATGATGTTCAATTCATCGGCGGCAAGGATTCAACGCAAGAAGAATTCTTCCACACCTTTAACGCCCTGGTTGATCAGAACCGCCAGGTCATTATCTCCGCCGATAAATCCCCGACCGATCTCGAGGGATTGGAGGAGCGATTGCGCTCACGGCTGGGCTGGGGGTTGGTGGCGGACATCCACCCGACCACTTACGAGCTGCGTCTCGGCATTCTTCAGTCCAAGGTTGAGAAACTTGGCGTCGAGATCCCAAGCCGCGTGCTTGAGTTCCTCGCCCACAAGATCACCTCGAATGTTCGGGAAATGGAAGGTGCGATGAACCGCATCGTCGCGCATGCCACGCTGGTTGGTCGCGACATCACCTTGGAAACCACCCAGGAAGTCCTTCACGACCTGTTGCGCGCCTATGACCGCCGGGTAACCGTCGAGGATATCCAACGTCAGGTCGCCACGCATTTCGAGATCCGGCTGGCGGACATGCATTCCGCGCGCCGGTCCAGAGCCGTCGCACGCCCCCGTCAGGTCGCGATGTATTTGTCGAAACATCTTACCCAGCATTCCTTGCCGGACATTGGTCGTCGATTTGGTGGTCGGGACCACACAACGGTTCTTCATGCCGTAAAGCGGGTCGACGAATTGCGTTCCATCGACAAGCAGTTCAATGACGAGGTCGATTTGTTGAGGCGCATGCTGGAGTCTTGAGCGCTCTGGTTCGCGCCGAGTGCGACTCCCGCGCATACGCCGATCCGGTTCACCAGATAGTGGAAATTCCGCCTTTTTCCCCGACAATCGTGCTATAGTGACCTTCTAGTGATTCGCGTATGGGCCATGGGGTCCGAATGAGCGTTCCGCTTCGCGTTTCCCAGGATTTGAAGAACACGATTTGGACGATGATAGGCCAATGAAATTCACCATTGATCGCGCGGCGCTTCTAAGACCGCTGGGGCATGTGCAAAGTGTCGTTGAACGGCGCAACACCATTCCCATTCTCGCCAATGTTCTGGTGAAGGCCGGGAGCGGTCGGCTTAGTCTGACCGCCACCGACATGGACATGGACATCGTCGAATCCGTTGATTGCAACGTCGCCAGCGACGGCACGCTGACGGTTCCCGCCCATACGCTTTACGACATCATCCGCAAGCTTCCGGACGGCTCCGAGGTTAGCCTCGAGGCGACCGGAGAGTCCGGACGAGTCGCCGTAACCTCGGGGCGGTCGTCCTTCACTCTGCCGTCCCTTCCGGCGGACGAATTTCCCTCGATGAGCGGCGAGGACATGCCGCACCGCTTCAACTTGTCGGCGGCGGACGCCAAGTCGATGATCGACCGCACCCGGTTCGCGATCTCGAACGAGGAAACCCGATATTATCTGAACGGCATCTATCTGCACGCCACCACCTCCAACGATGTCTCGGTGATGCGCGCGGTGGCGACCGACGGTCACCGTCTGGCGCGTGTTGAAATGCCGCTTCCCCAAGGGGCCGCCGATATGCCGGCGGTGATTATTCCCCGCAAGGCGATCAATGAGATTCACAAGCTGATCGAGGACACCGAGGGCGAGATTTCAATCTCCTTGTCCGAGAGCAAACTTTGCTTCGCTTTCGGCGACACGGTCCTGACGACCAAACTGATCGACGGCACCTTCCCGGACTATGAGCGGGTCATCCCCAGCGGAAACGACAAGACGCTGCAGGTCAATTGCAAGATCTTCGCCGACGCGGTGGACCGGGTCGCGACCATCTCGACCGAGAAGTCACGCTCGGTGAAGTTGCAGTTGAACGACGGCAACCTCGTGCTCAGCGCCAGCAGCCCGGAAAGCGGGACGGCGCGCGAGGAGTTGGAGGTCAGCTACGGCGACGGGCCGATGGAGATCGGTTTCAATTCTCGATATTTGCTGGATATCGCCAATCAGATCGAGGGCGAAGGCGCGGTTTTCTCTCTCGCCGATGCCGCGTCACCGACGATCGTGCGCGACCAGGACGACGAGACCTCGCTCTACGTTCTCATGCCCATGCGGGTCTGAGCGCGGGTGACGTCGACTTTGCCCGAGACCAACCTGGTGATCCGATGACCGCGAGCGCCCACGTGCTCGAAAAGGAACCGGCCCTGAACACGGGGGCGATCGGCCCAGCGGTGCGGCGCCTCATGGTGTCCCGATTTCGAAATTACGCGACCCTGAAGCTTGAGCTCGGACGCGCGCCGGTGGTCCTAACCGGCGCGAACGGCGCTGGTAAAACCAACCTGCTCGAAGCCGTGTCCTTCCTGGCTCCGGGCCGGGGATTGCGCCGCGCGCGTCTCGGCGATATCGACCGCGCCGACAGCACAACCACGGCGGGCGCCACCGCCTGGGCGATTTCCGCCGACGTGGAAACCGCGATGGGGCGCACGACCATCGGGACCGGCCGCGCCCCGGTTTCCGAGACCGGTGGGGACAAGCGGTTGGTGCGGATCGACGGCGCTCCGGCCAAGTCACAGACGGTACTCGGCGACTATCTCGCGATTTCCTGGCTGACACCACAGATGGACCGATTGTTCGTGGAAGGCGCGAGCCAAAGGCGGCGGTTTCTCGACCGGCTGGTCTATGCGTTTGACCCACAGCATGCCGGACGGATGAACGGCTACACCCACGCCCTACGCGAGCGAGGCCGGTTGCTGCGTCAGGGTCGCACGGACGCGTCGTGGCATCACGCGCTTGAGGAGCAGATCGCAACGTCGGGCGTTGCCGTCGCGGCGGCGCGGCGCGAACTGATCGACCGTCTGGCACCTTTCGCCGGCGCCGGACATGGCCCCTTCCCCGGCGCTATCCTGTCACTCGATGGTGAGGTCGAGTCCTGGTTGGATGATGGGCCGGCGCTTGACGCCGAGGACAGATTCCGCGACGCCCTCGCCCGTGCCCGACATGTGTCCGCCGGCGAGGCCGCGCCGGTTCCGGGACCCCATCGCGGTGACCTCCGAGTGGTCCATTCGATAAAGAACATGCCGGCGGGACAGTGCTCCACGGGCGAGCAAAAAGCGCTTCTGATCGCCATCGTCCTGGCGCATGCGCGTCTTCGTTCGCGGGACCTCGGAGACGCACCTCTACTGCTGCTTGATGAAGTCGCGGCGCATCTGGACCAAGAACGGCGCACCGCGCTGTATGATATACTCGACACACTCGGCAGTCAGGCTTGGCTGACCGGGACCGACAAGGCCCTGTTCGACGCGATCGCGGATCGGGCGCAGCACTTCACCGTTCACGACGGCGCGCTAACCCGACACTAACCGACCCAATATTGGCAATGACAGCGTTCACGCAAAGATAGGCGATATCATGTCCGATACCCCGACCCCCACCGAGGGCGACGAAAACGATTACGACGCCGGATCGATCAAGGTCCTGCGCGGCCTGGACGCCGTGCGTAAGCGTCCGGGCATGTATATCGGCGACACCGATGACGGCTCTGGCCTGCACCACATGATCTACGAGGTCGTGGACAACGCCATCGACGAGGCGCTGGCCGGACATTGCGATCTGGTCGAGGTGATCCTGAACGGAGACGGCTCCACGACGGTGCGGGATAACGGGCGCGGGATTCCGGTTGATATCCATCACGAGGAAGGCGTCTCGGCGGCCGAGGTCATCATGACCCAGTTGCATGCCGGCGGTAAATTCGACCAGAACTCCTACAAAGTCTCCGGTGGCCTGCACGGCGTCGGTGTTTCCGTCGTCAACGCGCTCTCGGAATCCCTCGAAATGAGGATCTGGCGTGACGACAAGGAGCATTACATCCGCTTTCAGCACGGGGTGCCGGACGACAATCTGACGATCACCGGCGATGCCGTGGGCCGCACCGGCACCGAGGTTAGCTTCACCCCGTCGCGCGAGACCTTCACCAACGTGGATTTCGAGTTGCCACGCCTGGAGCATCGCCTGCGCGAATTGGCGTTTCTGAACTCTGGTGTTCACATTCAACTGCGCGATGATCGCGAAGCCGAGCCGGTGGTCATCGACCTGGAGTATGAAGGCGGTCTCAAGGCTTTCGTCGAATATCTCGACCGCTCGCATCAGGCCCTGCACGAGCCCGTGGTCATGACCAGCGAGCGTGACGGCATTACCGTCGAGTTGGCCCTGCAGTGGACCGACAGCTATCACGAGACGATGTTGTGCTTCACCAACAACATCCCCCAGCGGGATGGCGGCGCGCATCTCGCGGGCTTTCGCGGTGCGCTGACGCGGACAGTTAACGCCTATGCCCAGGAAAGCGGCATCGCCAAGAAGGAAAAGACCCAACTTTCCGGCGACGACGCGCGCGAGGGTCTGACCTGTGTGCTGTCGGTTAAGGTTCCCGACCCGAAATTTTCGTCCCAAACCAAGGACAAGCTGGTGTCCTCCGAGGTCCGTCCGGTGGTCGAGTCCGCCGTCTCGGACCGCCTGCAGCAGTGGTTCGAGGAACATCCCGCCGATGCCCGCAAGGTCGTCACCAAGGCCTATGAGGCGGCGGCGGCGCGCGAGGCGGCCCGCAAGGCGCGGGAATTGACCCGCCGCAAGGGCGCCCTCGACATCTCCAGCCTGCCGGGCAAACTCGCCGATTGTCAGGAACGCGACCCGTCTCTGGCCGAACTGTTCCTGGTCGAGGGTGATTCCGCCGGCGGCTCCGCCAAACAGGGCCGCGACCGCCGCACCCAGGCGATCCTGCCCCTACGCGGCAAGATCCTGAACGTCGAGCGCGCGCGTTTCGATAAGATGCTGTCGAGCCAGGAAATCGGCACGATGATCACGGCGCTCGGCACCGGAATCGGCCATGATGAGTTCGATATCACCAAGGCGCGGTATCACAAGATCATCATCATGACCGACGCCGATGTCGACGGCTCGCATATCCGCACCTTGTTGCTGACTTTCTTTTTCCGTCAGATGCCCGAGCTTGTGGAAGCGGGTTACCTCTACATCGCCCAGCCACCGCTCTACCGCGCCAAGCGGGGTCAGTCCGAGACCTATCTCAAGGACGACAAGGCGATGGAGAACTATCTCAACCAGAACGGCGTGGAGGGCGCGACGCTGCGCCTGGCGGACGGCTCCGCCATTGTCGGCGCCGATCTCATCGCCTCGGTCGAGCAGGCCTGCGAGGCACGCTCGATGATCGATGTTCTGGTGCGCCGTGTCGGCTCGCGTATCGTGGTCGAGCAATGCGCGGTAGCTGGTGTGATGGGCCCGCAAGGGTTCACTCACGCCGAGGAAGCAGTCGGCTATATCGCGCAACGCCTGGACCAATTGTCCGAGGATATCGAGCGCGGCTGGAGCGGTGTGTTCGACGCC
>JADHLJ010000198.1 GCA_016780745.1 Alphaproteobacteria bacterium
CGAACCTCGGGGAAGTTCGTGGTCATATGGTCGGTCCAGTCGCCCATATGCGGGATCTCGCCCTCGAACCCCTCGAGCTTGCCGGCCATGAAATCCCGGAAGCTCTTGCCCGCGACGTCGTGATAGATGCCGTCGCGGTAAACGAAATACATCGGCACATCGAGAATGTAATCGACATGGCGCTCAAAGCCGTAGCCCTGCTCAAACACGAAGGGAAGCATCCCACAGCGTGACGGATCGGTGTCGGTCCACACGTTGCTGCGCAGCGAGAGAAACCCGCTCGGCTTGCCCTCCTTGAAGGGCGAATTCGCGAACAAAGCGGTGGCCACCGGTTGCAGCGCCAGGCTGATCCGGTATTTCTCCACCATGTCGGCTTCGTCGCTGAAATCGAGATTGGTCTGCACTGTGCAGGTACGCAACATCATATCGAGACCGAGATTGCCGACCCGCTGCATCTCGCGATTCATGATGGCGTAGCGGCCCTTGGGCATCCAGGAGACCTGATCACGGCGCCAGGACGGATCGAACCCGAGGCCCAGCATGCCGGTGCCGAGCTCGTCTCCGACCTCCTTCACCTGGGCCAGATGGGTGTGAACCTCGTCACAGGTCTGGTGAATGGTCTCCAGCGGCGCGCCCGACAGCTCGAACTGTCCGCCCGGCTCAAGTGTGATGGCGCAGCCATTCATCGACAGAGCGATGGTCTTGCCCTGCTCCTGGATCGGCTCCCAGCCAAACCGCTCAAGACGCGACAGGATCTCGCCGATCCCGTCGGGTCCCTCATAGGGCAGACGCGTGTTGTCGGACAGACGGAAGGCGAATTTCTCGTGCTCGGTGCCGATCAGCCATTTGTCGCGCGGCGTGCAGGCGGATTCGAGATCCTCGATAAGCTGCGCCTTGCTCTCGATCGGGGCGCCGGCGGCGTCGGGGGGACGTGACATACGTTGGATCTCGCGAAATTCAAGGGAAGGGTAGGGTCGCGCGCTCGCCTTATATAGACCGGAGGCCCTCTCTCCAATCTCCCACCGCGGCCTGCCAACATGCAAGAGCGGCAAGCGCCGCCGTTTCGGCGCGAAGGATCCTGGGCCCCAGACTGACGCGGCAAACATTGGGGGTTTTGTCCAGCCGGTCAAGTTCCTCCTTGGCAAGACCGCCTTCCGGTCCGATCATCAATCCCGCCGGGCCGGCGGGCAGATCCCTGACGGCATCGATAATCGGCGCGCCGCCGCCGGTTTCATCACAGCAGATCAACAGTCGTTCCGCCGGCCATTGATCCAGCATCTCTTCGAATCGGACAGAGTCCCGCACCTCCGGCACGCTAAGCCGGCCGCACTGCTCCGCCGCCTCGATCGCGTTGGCGCGGAGCCGATCCAGATTGACACGATCCATCACGGTGTAGCGCGTGAAGATCGGCCACAATACCGACGCGCCGAGCTCGGTCGCCTTCTCGGCGATGAAATCAATCCGCGCCCGCTTGATCGGCGCGAAGGCAAGCCAGATATCGACTTCATCTTCGCCGCCGCGGATACGATCGCCGATTTCCAGAGTGGCCGCGCGTTTTCCGAGCTCGGCAAGCCCGGCGCTCCATTCACCGTCACGGCCATTGAACAACGCGATCCTATCGCCGGGTTTCAGGCGCAGGACGTTGCGCAAAAAATGCGCTCGATCACCATCCAACGAGACGGCCGTTCCCGCCGCCAGGTCGGTTTCGACAAACAAGCGTGTCTTGAACTCGGACGCCATACGGCACCGTTCCCCTTTGATCCAAGCGGATACCCTCGCCGGAGGATATAGGGTCCGCTCAAAGAGCACACCTCGCAACCCTTCATGGCGGACAATCCAGCCGACGTCACGAAAATCCATCGAAACAGGTTCTTTCCGCCACGCATTGAATGCTAAATTCCGATCCCGCCGAGAGACACGCGTCGCGGCTGGGCAAACATGGACGGACAACCACGCATGACCGAGCCCACGACCCTGTTCGAGAAGATCTGGCGCCGCCACGCGATCCTTGAGCGCGAGGATGGAACGACCTTGCTGTCGATCGACCGGCACCTCTGTCACGAAGGCTCGTTCCACGCTTTCGATAAGCTCAGGGCTCAGGGCCGACGGGTGCGACGACCGGATCTAACGGTGGCGATCGCCGATCACTACGTCTCCACCGACGCGCCGGAAACCGGGAACCAGGACCCGAGCCGTCGCGAGGTGATCGAACGACTGACCACGAATACCAGCGAGATGGGCGTTCGCCTCTATGGTGTCGGCGCGCCCGAGCAGGGGATCGTGCATGTGGTCGGCCCGGAACAAGGGATCACCCTGCCCGGCCTGTTGTTGGTCTGCGGTGATAGTCACACGGCCACCCATGGCGCCTTGGGTTGTCTCGCTTTTGGGATCGGCGCCTCCGAGGTTGCTCATGTTCTGGCGACGCAGACGCTCTGGCAGAAGAAACCGAAGACATTGCGCGTCACCATCGACGGCCCGCTAGGCCCCGGCGTATCGGCCAAGGATGTGATCTTGCACCTGATATCCGTGATCGGCGCGAATGGGGCCACCGGCTATATGATCGAGTACGCCGGATCAACCATCCGCGAGATGTCGATCGAGGGCCGCATGACGATCTGTAACATGTCCATCGAGGCCGGCGGGCGCGCCGGATTGATCGCGCCGGACGACAAAACCTTCGACTATCTTAGGGACCGGCGATACGCGCCCAAGGACACGGAATGGGAGCGCGCCGTCGAGGACTGGCGTTCACTCTCCTCCGACCCGGGCGCGCGGTTCGACCGCGAGGTATCGGTCGACGCCCGAGACATCGCGCCATCGATCACCTGGGGAACCAGCCCCGAGGAGGCCATGGCGATTACCGGACATGTGCCGGACCCGGCGCGCGAGAACGATCCGTCTCGCCAGGCCGCGTTGACGGCGACGCTGGATTACATGGGCCTGACCCCGGGCGAGGCGCTGACCGACGTCGTGGTGGATCGCGTGTTCATCGGCTCCTGCACCAACGCCCGCATCGAGGATCTGCGCGCCGCCGCCGCCGTGGCCAAGGGCCGCGCCGCGAAGGTGATCGCGATCGTGGTTCCTGGCTCCACCCCAATCAAACTTCAGGCCGAAGCCGAGGGATTGGACCAGATCTTCATCGACGCGGGGTTCGAATGGCGGGCGACCGGTTGTTCGATGTGCGTCGGCATGAACGGCGATCTCACGCCTCCCGGGGAACGCTGTGCCTCGACCAGCAATCGAAACTTCAAGGGACGCCAGGGCCCCGGTAGCCGAACCCACTTGATGAGCCCGGCGATGGCGGCGGCGGCGGCGGTGACCGGCCGACTTACCGATGTTCGTAACCTGATCGGGGAGGCGTGAGATGGAACCGTTTACCAAGCTCGACACTCACGCCGCGGCGATCGCGATCGAAAATATCGACACCGACCAAATCATTCCCGCCCGTTTCATGCGCGCGCCTCGCGGCACGGATCACGGCCAGTTCCTGTTTCATGACATGCGACGCGACACGGACGGCAAGGCGCGCGCGGATTTTCCGCTGAACAGCCCCGATCTCGCGGGCGCCGGCGTGCTGGTCGCGGATACTAATTTCGGATGCGGATCGTCCCGCGAGGCCGCCGTCTACGCGCTCTACGATGCCGGCATCCGCTGTGTCATCGCGCCGAGCTTTGGCGATATATTTTATTCCAACGCCACCAAGAACGGCCTGCTGCCGGTGGTGCTCGACCGCGCCGTCGTGCAATCGATTTGGAAGACCCTCGAGACCGCCAACAGCGCCCGGGTCGAGGTCGATTTGGAAACCCAGACCGTGCATTTGCCCAACGGCGCCACGCACCGTTTCGAGATCGATCCGTTCAAAAAGCGATGCCTGCTGGAAGGGTTGGACGATATCGATCTAACACTGCGACATTCCGACGAGATAGAACGTCACGAACAAGCGCAAAACGATAACAGACCATGGGCCGGAACCATCGGATGACATGGGCGTTCAACCGGCGCGCAAGGCCATGAGCTGGGCCGAGACCGCACCGGTCCTATTCCTCGCCCTTGTCCTCGACGCCGTGTTCGGAGACCCCGCGTGGATCTATCGTCGCCTGCCTCATCCGGTGGTCTTGATCGGCGCGATGATCGCGTGGCTGGATCGGAACTGGAACCAAGAGAAACACGCCGACGCGCTTCGTCGCGTATTGGGGGTTATCGCCATCCTGTCCCTGCTCTTGCTAGCTTGGGGCTCGGGGTGGCTGCTTCACGCCGCGCTATCGACGCTCCCTCACGGGATGGTTATCGAGGCTTTGATCGTCGCGGTCTTCTTGGCCCAAAACAGCCTTTATCGTCATGTCGCGGCCGTCGAGCGCGGGTTTGTCGGCGCTCGGCTGCCCCCCGCTCAAGCGGCTGTCGGATTGATCGTTGGACGAGACCCGACCAGCCTTGACCAAGCCGGCACCTGCCGCGCGGCGATCGAGTCACTCGCGGAGAACTTTTCCGACGGCATCGTCGCGCCAGCGTTCTGGTACCTGGTTTTGGGTCTACCGGGATTGATCGCCTATAAGGCGCTTAACACCGCCGATAGCATGATCGGCCACCGCACGGATCGTCATCTCCGGTTCGGTTGGGCGACGGCTCGATTGGACGATCTCACGAATTTTATCCCCGCCAGGCTAACCGCGCTGATTCTCGCCGCCGCCGCGTGTCTGAGCGCCGAGTTTCGACCCAAAGCAGCTCTGGTATCGGCGTTTCGTGACGCGCGGCGCCACCGCTCGGTGAATGCCGGATGGCCCGAAGCGGCGATGGCCGGCGCGCTAGGGGCGCGGCTCGCGGGACCCAGGACCTATAATGGGATCGTCGTCGAGGATGCTTGGATGGGCAACGGCGATGTAAGGGCCATGCCGGAAGATATTCGAAGAGCACTCTTGCTCTATGTTCGCGCGTGCGGGGTCATGACGGTGCTGGTCGGATTAGTCGCGTTCCCCGAGATATAGCTCCTCGCGCTCCTGCCTTCCCCCACCCGTGTGCGCCGAGGCCGGGAACGCCCAACGATGGATCTGCCGTACCATCGCGATCAATAGCAACGCCATCAGAATACCGGCCTCATCGGCCACGAAATCAACGAAGTCCGCTGTTCGGTCCACCGTGAAGGCCTGCAAGATCTCGGCGGCTATGCCAAAACCAAGCAACCCGACGGCAATGACACCGAGACTGAACCAACGCATCAACAATGGACCGCCGATCGCCGCGCAGAGGAAAAACAACACGAAATGGACGAGAGAGTCGTCCTTGAAATAATTCTCGATATCCAATGGATCACGCACCGGCTCGAAAACGAGCAGCGCGCCGACATTCAACAATATAATGAACAGAACGACCCATCCGAAAACGGCGGTATTGCCCGTATTGCGTTTGCGTCGACGTCGAACTCTAGACTTTTTGTCCTTCATGTGGTCACCGCTATCCGTTGACCAACGCCCGATTCTGGCGCGTTTTCAACTCCGATTATAACGATGCGAGGATTTAAGCCAAATTTTTATCGCTTCGCCTCGATTATGACGATGGCTCAGAATTCGGCGGAATCGATAATCATCGGCTCGGCGTGAGCCGCCTTGGTCCATTCCTGCATCGCTGGATAGGACCACATCGCATCCATGTATGCCGATTCGACCTCGCCAACCTCCACGGCATAGGTGCGGAAGCGACTCACCACCGGCGCGAACATCGCATCGACAATGGTAAAATCTCCGAACAGGAAAGGCCCGTCATTCTCGGCGCCGTACCGTTCCCGCGCCCGCCGCCAGATCGCCGCGATGCGATTGATGTCCTCCTGCACGCCGGGCTTGCGGCCCTCATCCGGAAACCGGCTGCGAATATTCATCGGCATATGCTCGCGCAAAGCACTGAAACCCGCGTGCATCTCGGCGGAAATTGACCGCGCGATAGCCCGGGCCCGAACGTCCTTCGGCCAAAGCCCCGCGTCCGGGAACAGTTCCGCCACATACTCGCAGATCGCTAGGCTTTCCCAGACGATGTTGTCGCCATGCTTGAGGATCGGCACCGTGCCGTTTCGCCAGTGCTTCAGGATTTCCTGGCGCGTATTGGGCTGATCCAGCGCGATCAGAACCTCCTCGAAAGGCGCTTGCGCCGCCTTCAAGACAAGCCATGGCCGGAGCGACCAGGACGAATAATTCTTGTTGCCGATGACCAGGGTTAGGTCACCCATGGGCGACGCTCCAAAAATTCCCGCGAAGGACATTTGAGCCTGTCCCGCCGACCAGCGCAACCGCTTTGCCCAGAAGCCAACCGCCCCGCCGGTTTCGCGACCTCCGCGCCGTCGCCAGCCTTGAGGCGGAACGCCCGAGCGGATACAACACGGGCATCCGCTTAAAAAATCACCCTCGAAAACCGCCCCCCAAGAATCACAAGGGAAATCGCACAGATGACCTTCGCCGCGCGCAAGACTTCCGCATCCATCCCCATCTCGCCGCTTACCGAAGCGGGTCTCGCCGATTGGATAAAATCATCCTCCCAGGATTTGGCGCGCTGGATTACCGCCACGGAATTCAAAGCCACGCCTGGCGCCGTCGCTTATCTCCCCGGCGAAAAGGGCGACATCGCGCGGGTGCTTTTGGGTGTTTCAAGCAGTGATATTTCTGGAGGCGGGATCTGGGATCTCGCGGGCTTGCCATCGACCTTGCCGAAGGGGCGGTATTATCTCGACGCAATCCTGCCCGCCGAAAAGGCGACCGTGGCGGCTTTGGGTTGGGCGCTCGGTTGTTATCGCTTTGATCGATACAAGAAAATGGCCAAACCCGAGGCCGAACTCGTGCTTCCCGAAAACGCCGACAAGGCCGAGGTGGAGCGGATGGCCACCGGTATCGGCCTTGTCCGGGATCTCATCAACACCCCGGCGGCGGATCTGGGGCCGGCGGATCTCGCCGAAGCCGCCAAGATGATGGCGCGGTCTCACAAGGCAAAGGTCAAGGTCATCGCCGGCAAGGGCCTGCTAACCGAGAATTATCCCTCGGTCCACGCGGTCGGGCGGGCCGCCGAGCAAGAGCCAAGACTGATCGACATCACCTGGGGCAAGGCGAATGCGCCGCGGGTAACGCTGGTCGGCAAGGGCGTCTGTTTCGACAGCGGGGGCCTCGACATCAAGCCTGCTTCCAGCATGCTCAATATGAAGAAGGACATGGGCGGCGCGGCCCAGGTTCTCGGCTTGGCGCACATGATCATGGACGCCAAGCTGCCGGTACGCCTGCGGGTCCTAGTCCCGGCGGTGGAAAATGCGATCTCCGGCAATGCCTTCCATCCCCGCGACATCCTGCAAACCCGCAAGGGCTTGACGGTGGAAGTCGGAAATACCGATGCCGAGGGACGTTTGATCCTCTCCGACGCGTTGACCGAAGCGGCGAGCGACAAGCCAGAGATGATCATTGATTTCGCCACGCTCACCGGGGCGGCGCGGGTTGCGCTCGGCTCTGATGTTCCAGCGCTCTTCTGCAATGACGATGCCTTGGCCGACGCGCTGTTGAGCAACGGAACCGAAACCAATGACCCGATGTGGCGGATGCCGCTCTGGCCGGGCTACAAGCATTTCCTGTCCTCGACGGTCGCGGATATCTCCAGCACCGGGTCGGCGCCAAATGGCGGCGCGATCACCGCGGCCCTGTTCCTGGAGCATTTCGTCGAGCCGGATATCCCCTGGGCGCATATCGACCTCATGGCCTTCAACAACAGCGCGCGACCCGGACGTCCCGAAGGCGGCGAGGCCCAAGGCATCCGTGGGATCTACGCGATGCTGAAGAAACGCTACGGGTAATCCCTAAAACAGGCCGCTAGTACCCAACGCTCAGATCGACCAAGCCGTTCAGTGGGAGGCCCTCGCGGCAACGCCGGATATTGTCGAGGAACGTCGCCGCCACCGCCGGCGGATAAACCTCGGCGGCGTGGTGCGGCGTCATGATGATCCGCTTGTCGGTCCAGAACGGGTGATCCTGGGGCAACGGTTCCTCACGGAACACGTCCAAGGCCGCGCCGGCGATCTGGCCTGAATCGAGCGCCGCCGTCAGGTCAGGCTCGACCAATTGCGCCCCGCGCCCGCAATTCAGCACGTGGGAGCCCTTGGGCATGCGGGCGAAGAGATCGGCGTTCATGATCCCGACGGTCTCCGGCGTACTCGGCAGTAGGCAGAGCAGGTAATTCGTCGACGCCACCATCTCATGTAGGCCATCGGTGCCTTGAAACGATCGAATACCTTCGATTGATTTCGGGCTTCGCGCCCAGCCCTGGACCTTCAGCCCCATCGCTTGCAGCATCTTGGCGACATGGGTTCCAAGATAGCCCAGCCCAAGGATGCCCACCCGCACGGAGTCGGTATCAAAGGCGCGTTCCGGCGCCCATTCCCGGCGGCTCCGCAGATCCTCGTAATAAGCGGTCTCGCGATGCAGGCGCAGGATATTCATCGCCGCCCAATGGCTCATGGATCGCGCCATATGCGGGTCGGTGACGCGCACCAAGGGCACGCCTCGAGGCATGTCGGGATCGCCCAGCACATGATCCACGCCCGCCGCCATCGACATGATGAGTTTGAGATTCGGAAACTTCGCCAATTCGCCATGCGGCATCTTCCAGACCATGGCGATATCCACATCATTGGGATCACCCACGTCCGGCCATTCCCGGATCTTCAGATCAGGGTCCAGCTTGTGCATTTCGGCGATATAGCCCGTGGCCCGTTCCTCGCCGAGCTTGATGACGATGGTTGGCATGATGGCTGATCTCCTAATATTGCTGATCGCGGTCAACGAGATTGTTGGGGGCCTGCCCCGCGAAGACTTTCCGGATCGCGTCGGCGACCTGCTCGGCGGCGCTGTCGGCGTTTGACTGGGCCGAGACATGCGGCCAGACCTGGACCTTGGGATGCTCCCAATACGGATGTTCCGGCGGCAACGGCTCCTGGTGGAACACATCCAGCGCCGCGCCGGCGACATGGCCGCTTTCCAATGCCGCCAGCAAATCCTCGTCGACCACGTGCTGGCCGCGCCCCGCATTGATCACGAAGGCACCGGTAGGGA
>JADHLJ010000199.1 GCA_016780745.1 Alphaproteobacteria bacterium
TATCCGTCATCACGTCGGACGGGGCCGTCACTTCCCCGCATCCCTGGCACCCCTCTCTCCCGTATCCCTGGCGGAAGCCAGGGCCGCCTCCGCCGGCGCTAACCGCGCGAAAGGCGGATCAACCAGTCCCACCAAACCGATCGGCCAGCGACGGCGGAAGCGGCCCTGGATCAAGTCCAGGGATTCGGTGTGGTTGGTGAGGTCGGCGCCGCTCGGGTTGCTCCCCTACCGGGCCAGCAACTCCCGCGCCGCCTCGAACAAGGGTTCGGCGTAGTCGCCATAAGTGGCGAAGCGTTCGTCCGTGGTCTGGCCACGGGCATAGCGGATGTAGATCTGCTGGACCACGACGGCGGTCTTCCAGCGCGCGAAAGCCTCGTACCAGTTCATATCCGCGACGTCGAAACCGGTGCGTTCCGCGTAGCGGGCGATCAGCGCGGCGCGGCGCGGATAGGGGCCGTGGACGAAGGGCGGCATCTTGTCCCAGCTGAAGCCGCCATCCTCGGACGGCCAGTAGTTGAGGAACGTGCCGAGGTCGATCAGCGGATCGCCCAAGGTCGCCATGTCCCAGTCGAAGACCGCCGTGATCCGGTCGGGCACGCCATCCTCGACCATGCAATTGTCGAGCTTGAAATCATTGTGCAGCACGGAGACCACCGGGCTGTCGGGGACCCGGCGCGTCAATTCCTCGTGCACTTCGTCGAAGACCGGCAACTCCTTGTCCTTGGCCGCGTGCCAGCGCTCTCCCCAGCCCTTGACCTGGCGCGCGGCGAAACCCTTGGGCCGGCCGAGATCGCCAAGCCCGACGGCCTCGGCGTCGACCAGATGCAGATCCGCCAACGCGTCGATGAGGGCATTGGAAATCCGCTCCTCAAGACCGTCCAGCGCCTGGAAATTCGCCGGCCAGTCGCGCCGAAGCACCACGCCCCGGCGACGCTCCATCACCAGAAACGGCGCGCCGATAATCTCCGGATCCTCGCAAAGATGATTGGCCCGGGGCGCGCGGTCATAGGCTTGGTTCAGCCGCGAGAGCACCCGGTATTCCCGGCCCATGTCATGCGCGTTCTTCGGCAACGGACCCAGCGGCGGGCGGCGCACCACCCATTCCAGATCACCCGCGCTCAACAGATAGGTCAGGTTCGCGTGGCCGCCGGGAAACTGCCGCACGTCCACGTCAGCGGGCATGTCGTCCAAATGGCCGCGCAGGTAGTCGACCAGACGGCGCCAGTCCATCGCCTCGCCGGCGCGCACGTCAATGGTTTCGGCATCGGTCTCGAGACCGGTCTTAACGGGTTTCAGGGTCACGGGTTATCTCGGCTTAAGTGGCTGAGATATCCGTATACGCGCCTTCGCGATTTCACAACCATCTCTTGGCTCTCTCTTGGCTCTCGCATTTACCGGCCAGGCGAGGTAACCGGTAAATCGCTTTCTTCGTCGCCCCTGTGAAAACAGGGGCTCAACATCGCTTGCCATAAGCCCCGGCTTTCGCCGGCGCGACGGGAACCGTGTACCCCGTCGCCCCTATGCGTCAAACCGAATAACCACCTTGCCGATTACCGCCCGCTCCCGCAGCATCTCGAAACCGGTGAGCACATCGGCGAAGGGGAGCTCGGCATGCACCCGGGGACGGATCTTGCCGGTATCGGCGAGATCCCAGATCGCCCGGCGGTTCTCGCGCCCGCGCTCGGGAAAGCGGCGACCATACTCGCCCGCCCGCACCCCGACGATCGAGTATCCCTTGATCAGCGCGTGATTGGTCCGCGCCGTCGCGAACCGCCCGGAGGTGAAGCCGACCACCAGCAAGCGCCCGTCGAAATTGATGCAACGGGTCGACTCATCGAACACATCGCCGCCCACCGGATCATAGATCACATCGGCGCCGCGGCCATCGGTCAGCGCTTTCACCTCGCCCGCGAAACCGCCGGAGATATTGACCAGATGATCGGCGCCGTATTCGCCCAGAACCTTAAGCTTGGCGTCGCTGGCCGAGCTTGCGATCACCGTCGCGCCCAGGCACTTGGCAAGATCCACCGTCGCCAGCCCGGTCCCGCCGCTGGCCCCGTGCACCAACACAACCTCGCCGGCTTGCAGATTGGCGCGGCGAACCAGCGAGACATAGGCCGTCAGATACGCCGAGGGATAGGCGGCGGCCTCGGCGAGGCTGAGCGCGGCGGGGAGTGGCTCCAGGCTCGCCGCCTCGGCCAGCGCGTATTCCGCGAAACCGCCATGACGGATCGGGGCGACGACTTGGGCGCCCACCGCCGGCCCAGCGGCGCCCTCACCCACGGCGCCCTCACCCAGGGCCACGACCTCTCCCACCAGGTTCATGCCCGGCGTGAAGGGCGGCTCCAGCTTGAGCTGATACTTGCCCTGACAGAGCAGGATATCGACGAAGTTCACGCTCGCCGCCGCGACCCGCACCAGCGCCTGACCAGGGCCAGGGGAAGGAACGGGCAGCTCGCGGATGGCGACCCCGGAGAGATCATCCGTAATCGCGTCACAGACAAGCGCGCGCATGGTCGTCAACAATCCTGATCCCGGTTCAGCGTGCAGTGGGGCCTGGCGAAAAGCCGGTCGAGATAGGCGCCGAGCGCCGGAAATCCGTCGTTATTCCCCGTCCGGCGCCCCCAATTGACCGTCCAGCCGACGATGATATCGGCGACCGTAAAGCGGTCCTCGACCAGATAATCGCGCGCCGAAAGCTCCCGATTGAGAATCGCCGCCGACTTCCTGTACATCGCCGCGTTTTGCTCAAAGCCGGCGGTTATCCGCTCAGGCTCCGGCAGAAGGAAGGAATTGACGGCGGTATTCCACAGCCAGGCCTCCATCTCGGTCAGGCAGAACATCACCCATTGGTCATGCTGGGACCGGCCCCAGCCGCCGGGCTTGGCGATCAGGTCGGCCTCCGGCGCCTGGTCCGCCAGATAGCCGCAAATCGCCGCCGACTCGTAGAGCGGCTTGCCGTCGATCACCACCGCCGGGATCTTGCCGAGGGGGTGGATATCCTTCAGCGCGTCGGTGCCGATCATGTCGGACGCGCCGCCGACGGTATGGGCAATGCCGGTTTCCGCCAGCGTCCAGGTGACCCGCGCGGTCCTGTTGGTTCCGGATCCGTAAAGCGTTACATCCATTGCCGCTCTCCTTTCCCCGGCCAAGCAGGCACGCCCCGTCGTCAGATCTGCGGCGGCACCGGCGTGATCACCGCCTTGCCGTCGAAATAGGCGCGCAGGTTGTCATAGACCAGATCCGCCATCGCGCGGCGGGTCTCGTGGGTCGAGCTGGCGATATGCGGGGTGAGGACCACATTCTCCATGCCCATCAGTTCGGCCGGCACGGCGGGCTCGCCATCGAAGACATCCAGGGCCGCGCCGGCGATCCGCTCGTCCAGCAAGGCCTTGACCATCGCGTCCTGATCGATGATCGGGCCGCGCGCGGTGTTGACGATAAAGCCGTTGGGCCCCAGCGCCTCGAGCACCTCGGCGTTGACCACGCCCCGGTTCGCCTCGCCGCCCTCGCAGGTCACCAGCAGAATGTCGCTCGCCTCGGCGAGTTCCACCGAACTTGGATAGGACCGATAGGTCATGTCGCCCATCGGCGCGATATCGTGAAAGCAGATCTGCAAGCCGAACACCTCGGCCCGCCGGGCCACCGCCTTGCCGATCCGCCCCAAGCCCAGAATGCCGAGCCGCTTGCCCCGCAGCGTGGTGCCGAGATCCATCCGACCCTTCAGCCACTTGCCGTCACGCAGGAACCGCTCGGCCTCGCTGGTCCGCCTGAGCAAGGTCAGGATCAAGGTCATCGCCAGATCCGCGACATCGCCGGTCAGCACCTCCGGCGTGTTGGTGACGATGACGCCGCGCTTCTGCGCCGCCACCACGTCGGTCGCGTCGAACCCGACCCCGAAGGAGGCGATGATCTCCAGATTCTCCAACCGGTTGATCAGCGCCGCGTCCGGCCCCTTGATCCCGCCGGCGATGATGCCCTTGATGCTGGACCCGATCTCCGCCAGCTGTTTTTCCGGATCGCTCGGCGCGACGAAGTCGTGGACGGTGAACTCCTTGCTCAACCGTTCAACCAGGAAAGGCGGAATTTGCGCGACTTGCAGCAGATCAACCATGGCGGGCCTCCTCGGGCGGGAAATCATGATGCCGTTGGTTTGGCACGGGGGGCCGGGCCGGGGCAAGAGAATCGGCTTTGGGGAGGCTGGCGTGCGTCCCGGCGCTCCTCTCATCCCGTCATCCTGGCGTAGGTCCACGGCTGTCCGGGAAGACCCTGACCGTCGTCCTCGCGAAAGCGGGGACCTCGAAGAGGCGGCTAAAACTGGCTTCTTTCTCAACGGCTAAGAGGTCCCCGCTTACGCGAGGACGACGGATAAATTGGGCTTTGGCAACGCCAGCAACTTCAAGCCCGACAATCAACTCGGCGCCTGTTTAGAAGTCGACACGACGCCTTGCCGGAATTCACCAAAAATTTCCCAAACACCAGTGGGCCTACACCGGGATGACAACTTCTGTGGGGTTAAAAAGCGGACATCGGACGGCGACGCCCCCCCTCACCTTCCCTTAAACACCGGCTTGCGCTTTTCCATAAACGCCGTGATCCCCTCGGCGTGGTCCTCGGTCAGCATGCTGTCGGCCATGCGCTCGGCTTCCATCTGCAGCTGGCTTTCCATGGAGAGATGGTGCACCGAGTTGAACAGCGCCTTGGCATTGGCATAGGCCACGGTCGGGCCGTTGGCGAGGCGGGTGGCGAGCTTGGCGGTCTCGGCCTCGAGATCGGCCTTGGGGACATGCCAGTTGATCAAGCCCAACTCCTTGGCCCGCTCGGCGCCGAAGCGATCGCCCAATAGGGCAAGCTCCATCTGGTGCTTCATGCCGAGGGTGCGACCCACGAAATACGAGGAGCCGCCATCCGGGCTGGCGCCGATATGGCAATAGGCCAGCGTGTAGAAGCTGTCATCGGCGGCGATGGCGAGATCGCAGCAGGCGACCAGGCCGACACCGAAACCGGCGGCGGCGCCCTTGATGCTGGCGATCACCGGCTTGCCCATGCGGCGGATCGCGAAGAGCGGGAGGTGCAGCATGTGGATGCCCTCGAGGATCATCTTGCGCCGGTCGCCATCCTCCATCTTGAGGCGCTCGACCATGTTGCGGATATCGCCGCCGGCCATGAAATGGTCGCCGGCGCCGGTGATCACCACGCAGCGCGCCTCGTCATTGAATTCGAGGCTACCGATAATCTCGCGGAACGCCACCCGAAGCTCGGGGGTAAGCGCGTTGCGCACATCGGGCTGGTTCAGAGTGACGGTGGCGACACCGTCCTTGATGTCGAGAAGGACCGTATCGGACATGGGAGTGATTTCCTTGGAGCTAGGCGGAGACAAAAATTCAGGGGTGATGCTACCCTTTGGAGACGCCGGCGCAAAGGCCGGCGCCGAGGCAGCAGCGGAGTATCACGATCATGGCAAAGCGACGCATCATCGACCTATCCGTGGCCCTGGAGGCGGGGATCGCCTCGGATCCGCCGCAGATGCTCCCCCAGATCGACTATCACGATCACGCCAACACCGCCGACAAGATGGCGGCCTATTTTCCGGGCCTCACCCAAGACCAGCTTCCCGGCGGCGAGGGCTGGGCGGTGGAGACCTTGACCATCTCGACCCATAACGGCACCCATCTCGACGCGCCCTATCATTTCCACTCAACCATGAATAACGGCGAGCGGGCCCTGACCATCGACGAGGTGCCGCTGGACTGGTGCTTCAATCCCGGCGTGAAGCTCGACTTGCGGCATATGGAGAACGGCTATGTCGCGACGGCGGGGGATGTGGAGGCGGAGCTGAAACGCATCGGCCACGAGCTCCAGCCTCTCGATATCGTGGTGGTCAATACCGCGGCCGGGGCGCGCTATGGCGAGGAGGATTTTCTCTCCAGCGGCTGCGGCATGGGACGCGAGGCGACGCTCTATCTTCTCGAGCGCGGGGTCAGGGTCACGGGCACCGACGCATGGAGCTGGGACGCGCCATTCGTGCATACCGCCAAGCGCTATGCCGAGAACGGCGACGCCAGCATCATCTGGGAGGGGCACCGGGCGAGCATCGAGATCGGCTACTGCCATATCGAGAAACTCTCGAACCTGGAGCAGTTGCCGGACAGTGGCTACACGATCGCGTGTTTTCCGTGGAAGATTAAGGGCGCTTCGGCTGGTTTCACCAGGGCGGTGGCGATAATCGAGGAAAAATAGCCGAAAAAAGATGCACTATACTGCATAAGTGTCCGGTATCCGCTCGGGCGAGCTCGCGGCCTCGGCGATAATCCAGTCCCTGAACCCGGCGATCAGGGGGTCGTTCCGCCGGGCCGGATCATAAACCAGGTAGTACCCGAATTCGTCACTAATCGGGATATCGGACACCTGGACCAGAAGACCATTGGCAAGCTCCTCCCGCGCCAAGGCGATCCGGCCGAGGACAACACCGTGCCCGGCCACCGCAACACTCAAAAGCGCGCCGGAATCATCATAGGTCACCCCCCTTTCGACATCGACATCACCCATCCCCGAGCGGGCGAACCACTCGCGCCACAGGGTGTGGGAATCCACCGCCGCTTCATGCTGAATCGGAAGGCTCGCGATCTGCTCGGCGGATAGTGGCAAGGGGCACTCGGCAAGCCCATGCCGCTCCAGCAGAGCGGGGCTCGCCAAGGGCACCGCGCCACCCTCAAGCAGGCGAATTTCCTCGACTTCCCGCCATCCACCCCGGCCAAACCGGACCGCGACATCGATATCCTCGCGGGTGAAATCCGTCACCTGGCTCGAATGGTTCAAGCGCACATCCACGCCGGGATAGCGGGCCGCGAAACCGTGCAGGCGTGGGACGATCCAGCGATAGGCAATCGACGGCGCGGCGGAGATCGTCAGCGTCGACGCGGCGCCACTTTCGCGTATCTCCGACAAGCGTTCCGCCAGGGTATCAAGGGCCGTGCCGGCAACCGGAAGCAGCGCGGCGCCGGCACTGTTAACCTCAACATTTCTGCCGGATTTTCGGAATAGCGGACAACCGACCCAAGCTTCCAGGGCTTTGATCTGATGGCTCACCGCGCCATGGGTGACGTTGAGTTCCTCGGCGGCCTTGCCAACACCGCCAAGGCGCGCGGCGGCCTCAAAGGCCCGGATCGCGTTCAAGGGAGGGAGGGCACGTTTCATTCGATATTTTTTCTCACATTATAAGTGAAGAAAGATCGATTGTTTATAGCGTGAGCAAACGCGAAATTACAATCGCTACGTGGACTTCATCATCGCGTAAATGTGAGGAAAAATCATGCTATCTCGTACCCTGTTTCACATCGCCAATGTCGCCGGCGGGCTTGCCCTCGATCCGAAACTCTGGGAACAGCGGGTCATCGGGGAAAGCGAGCGTCGGCGCCTATCGCGGCCTGGCGCAAACGCTGCCTCCCTCGCGGACGCGGCGGAACAATTGCGGCGGGCAACACGCTATGCCGAAATCCAAGGGGCTCCGGCCCGTTTACTGGCCAATGCTCTAAGGATCGTCGAGGGAGAACTTATCGAGCGCGAGCGCGCGACGGCTCAGAGAAAATCGCGGAGCATGGCGATCAACGGCTTGTCGGCGGGCGGCATGGGGTAATCCCCGAGCCGCACCGGGCGCACCCATTTCACCGCCTGGCCCTCCTGGGGAACAATGCTCCCCCACCAGCGGCGGCAGAGATAGAGCGGCATCAGCAGATGGAAATCGTCGTAACAGTGGCTGGCGAAAGTGAACGGGGCGAGACACGACTCCTTGGTATCAATAGCAAGCTCTTCTTTTAACTCACGAATCAGCGCCGCCTCGGGGATCTCGCCGGGATCGACCTTGCCGCCTGGGAACTCCCACAAGCCGGCCATTTTCTTACCCTCGGGCCGCTGAGCGATCAGCACCCTGCCGTCGACGTCGATCAGCGCGACGGCGACAACAAGGACAATGGGAAGCGGTTTATCGGGTTCGGTCATCGGCGCGACGCCTCCCAATCCGCGCGCTCCAACCACATTTGCCGCATTATCACGGTATCCCCAAAATTCGGCCTGTCTTGGGGCACAAGATCGCCGATCGTAAAGCCATTCTTTCGCATAACCCCAAGCGACGCCAGGTTATCGGGCAGCGCCTCGGCGCCCAGGCGGTTCATGCCGAGTTCCTCGAAGGCGAAGACGACGAACGCGCCAAGTGCCTCTGATACATATCCTTTTTGCCAATACTCACGCCCGAGCCAGTACCCGAATATCCCCACCCGGCCTTCCCGGAAGCGCATATCGATAATGCCGACCAGCCGATCGACGCTCCTGGGGATGATGGCCCGGCGGATCGCGGTCGCCGCGCGGGCCTGGGCTTCGCTATCGATGATGAACTCATCCGCCATGTACCGCTCATAGGGCCAAGGTACCATAGAAAGATTGCGGACGATCTCGAAGTCGTTGATGAGCTGGTAGATTCGCTCGCCATCACGGGTTTCCAGCGGACGAAGCCAAAGCCGATCGCTCTCCAGGACAGTGCCGGACATGCGGGAGCTCAGCTTCGATAATCGGCATTAATATTGATATATCCGTGGGTTAGATCGCAGGTCCAGACCGTGGCCTTGCCCCGGCCGACCCCGACATCGGTTTCGATCAGCACTTCCGAGCCCTTCATATGCTCGGTCACCGGGGCTTCATCAAAGCCCTCGACCCTGGCGCCGTCGCGGGCGATTTCGATGCCGCCGAAAGCCACCGACATCCGGTCCCGATCCGCTTTCTCGCCGGACTTGCCGACGGCCATGACCACCCGGCCCCAATTGGCGTCCTCGCCGGCGATGGCGGTCTTGACCAGGGGGGAGTTGGCGATCGCGAGGCCGATCTTGCGGGCCGCGCGTTTGGAGGCGGCGCCTCGAACATCGACCTGGATCAGCTTTTTCGCGCCCTCGCCATCGCGCGCGACCTGGATCGCCAAGTCCTTGAGAACGCTGTGCAAAGCCTTCTCGAAGCCACGCAGCATCGGGTCGCGATGATCGCGCGGTTGGCCATGCGCGCCGGCC